>JBIKTU010000255.1:0-3908 GCA_044347965.1 Caulobacter sp. | reverse complement strand
CGTGATGTCGTGGTCGTGGTGCGCTTCCAGGGGCCGCGCGCCAACGGCATGCCCGAGCTGCACAACCTGACCCCCTCGCTGGGCGTGCTGCAGGATCGCGGACACCGGGTGGCGCTGGTCACCGACGGCCGCATGTCCGGCGCCTCGGGCAAGGTGCCGGCGGCCATCCATGTCACGCCCGAGGCCGCCGTCGGCGGGCCGCTGGCGCGGGTGCGCGATGGGGACCTGATCACCCTGGACGCGGTGGCCGGGACGCTGACGATCGAGGCCGATCTGACAGGCCGGGAGGACGCCCCCGGGCCGCTGTCCGGGACCGGCTACGGCCGCGACCTGTTCGGCGCCTTCCGGCGCGCGGTCGGCGCATCCGACGCCGGGGCGTCGATTTTCTGAGCCGGTCGTCCGGCTTCGGCGAACCGTCATGTCGAATTGTCCCCAAACCGGGTTTCGACCTCCGCGCTCCTGATCGACGATCACCGGCTTCTTCGGGGTACATGGGCGCATAATCGTGCCTCAGCCTGGCGATTCAGCGCATTTTCGGCCTGATTGCTGCGCCTGCGTTTCGGCGCCGCAATAGTTGGACGGTCTCGCGTAACATCGATTGACGCCGGGTCAGATCATACCGCATCATCGAATTCTGATGGCTGTCTGAAACTGCCCGCCCCGCGTTCTGGTTTCCGGGGTGGCGGCGCCGGCGGCGAAGCGAGTGTTGCGGGGGCTGGTTGGCGCAGCGTGCGGTGACCCTTTCTGGATCTGACCAACGGGCGCCGGGCGCCCGCGGCCCCCTGTCATGCTTCAACATCGCAATGAGATCATCCGCGACGCCCGCCGGGCGAGCGGCTGAAGACTGTGTGTCGACGACCGCCGAAGGGGGCCCGTAGACGCTCACGACAAACCGCCGCGACCGCCACCACGAAAAAAATGGCGGCGCGGCACAGGGAACAACAGGGAGGGTAGTATGCGAAGAGTTGGCTATCTGGCCGGGGGGTCCGCCCTCGCCATCGCGCTGTCACTGGGTCTGTCATCGACGGCCCTTGCGCAAGACGCCACGGAAGTCGAAGCGGTCGTCGTCACCGGCTCGCTGATCCGGGGCACCCCCGAAGACGCCGCGCTGCCGGTCGACGTGATCGGCGCCGAAGAGCTGGCCAAGCAGGGCTCGCCCACCACCGTCGACCTGATCAAGGGCCTGTCGGTGTCGAACGGCGTGCTCGGCGACACCAACCAGTTCGACTCCCGCGCCCAGGGCTCGGAAGGCTCGGGCTCGGTCAACCTGCGCGGGCTTGGCCCGACGCGGACGCTGGTGCTCATCAACGGCAAGCGGATGGCGATCAACCCGTTCGCCCTGGCCGGCGCCGGCGCGGTCGACACCAACGTCATCCCGGTCGCGGCCATCGGCCGGATCGAAGTCCTGAAGGACGGCGCGGCGGCGACCTACGGCTCCGACGCCATCGGCGGCGTGGTCAACTTCATCACCCGCAGCAACTTCAGCGGCCTCGAGGCCAGCGCCTCCTACCGCAATGTCGACGGCTCTGACGGCGACTACACCTTCAGCGTCATCGGCGGCTGGAGCAGCGACCGGTTCAGCCTGTTCGGCGCCGTCGGCTTCCAGAGCCGTTCCGAACTGTCGCTCCTCGAGCGGGACTGGGCGACCCAGTCCTACGAGAACAACCCCGAAGGCGGCTGGTCTTCGGCGGGCAACCCCGGGGCAGTCGTATCGTTGGCCAACGGACTTGCCTCCATTCACCGTGATCGCGGCTGCGCCGATCTCGGCGGGCGCACCGGCTTCAGCGGAACGACGCCGGTCTGCCAGATGCAGTACACCGCGTGGGACAATCTGGTCGAAAAGGAAGACCGCTGGCAGGTCTACGGCCAGATCGACGTCGACCTCGACGACACCACCAAGTTCCACGGCGAGGCCTTCTATTCGAGGACCGAAGTGCCGGAGTGGAAGACCACGCCGTCCTACGCCCTCCTGGCCGTGCCTGACTCGGTCACCTCGCCGGTTCCCGGGCGCTACTTCGTGCCCTTCACCAACCCCGGCCTGGCGGCTTATGCGGCCCTGCCCGCCAACGCCGGCCTCAATTTCGCCTCCGGCGCCCTGGTCCTCGCCAACCGTCCGTTCTTCATCGGCGGCAACCCGGCCTTCGACTACGGGCCTTCGACCGGCGAGCGCACCTACGACGCCTTCCGCGTCGCCGCCGACATCTCGGGCGAGTTCGACCTCGGCGTGAACTGGAGCTTCGGCGCCCAGTACAGCGAGGAAACCGGCTACCGGTCGGGCTATGACACGATCGTCGGTCGCTACCAGCTGGGTCTCCGCGGCCTCGGCGGCGCCAACTGCAACGGCATCGTCGCCGGCCAACCCGGCTCGACCTGCGGATGGATCAATCCGTTCTCGAACGGGATCCCCAGCAACAAACTCGCCGGCGTGGCCAACCCGGGCTTCAACGCGGGTCTCGCCAACACCGCCGCGATGGCCGAGTGGGTCTTCCCGAAACTTGAAACCGAGCAGACCTCGACCCTGTTCGTGCTGGAAGGCCTGCTGTCGGGCCAGTTCACGCCGATCGAACTGGCCGGCGGCAACCCTGCCTGGGCCGTGGGCGTCCAGTACCGCAAGGCGGGCTTCGAAACCTGGTACAACGACATCTCGAACCGGGACCTCAACCCCTGCCTCAACACGCCGATCAACGGCAGCACCACCTGCGCTGCGCCGCAGGGGCCGTTCGGCTTCCTCGGCGTCGGCGGTCCCGTCGACCTGTCGCAGGATGTCCGGTCGATCTTCACGGAAGTGATGCTGCCCTTCACTGACACCTTCAATGTGACGCTTGCGGCGCGCATCGAGGACTACGGCGGCAGTGTCGGCAACACCTTCGATCCGAAGATCTCGGCGCGTTGGCAGATGACCGACCAGTTCGCCGTTCGTGGCTCGCTGGGCACCACCTTCCGGGCTCCCACCGCCGGCCAGGTCGAAGGCAGCAACTTCGTGACCTCGCTGCAGGCCATCCTCGGCGTCTTCCGCGCCGTCGACATCTACGGCAACGAAGACCTGACCCCGGAGACGGCCACCACCTACAGCGTCGGGGCCATTCTCGATCTCGGCGCCTTCAAGGCCACGATCGACTACTGGAACTTCGACTTCCAGGATCCGATCACAACCGAGCCGGTCGCGGGCCTGGTCAACACCCTGTTCCCGAACGGTGCCAGCGGGGTCAACAACTGCGGCGTCGCGGCCTTCGCCCCCATCCAGAACCGGTTCACCTTCACGGGCGTCTGCTCGGCGACCAATATCGCTCGCCTGCAGACGAAGACGGTTAACGGCGCCGCGGTGAAAACCTCCGGTGTCGACCTGATCGCCGACTACCGGATCGAGGATGTGTTGGGCGGCAGCCTGACCATCGGCACGACCGCCACCTACGTCATCGAGTACACGACCGACGACACCTCGGTCGAAGGGTTCCTTGTGGCGCCGGGCTTCGACGCCGTTGGCCTTCTGAACTACCAGACGACGGCCTATCCGCTGCCGCAGATGAAGGGCAACCTGTACTTCGAGTGGAACAGCGGGCAACACAACGCCCGTTGGACCATCCGTTACATCGACGGCTACACCGACCAGCGCACCGCGCCGTTCTTGACGGGAGCCTACCGCGGCTCCGACCCGGCGGGCACCGCCTTCACCGTCTCGACCGGCAAGGACATCGACTCCTTCACCACCCACGACTTCACCTACCGGGTGTTCCTGCCGTGGGATGTGACCGGGGCCCTGACCGTCGAGAACATCCTTGATGAAGATCCCCCCTTCGCCCGTCTGGACCTGAACTACGATCCGTTCACGGCCAGCGGCCTGGGCCGGAACTGGAAGGTCAGTCTGACCAAGAAGTTCTAGATTTCCTCGGGAAACGATCTGTCCCTTG
>JBIKTU010000254.1:0-3933 GCA_044347965.1 Caulobacter sp. | reverse complement strand
GAGCTCCTGCCGCTGCGCGCCGAGGCGCGGACCGGAATGATGGCCAGGCTGGACTTGGCGCTCGGCCGGGTCCTGGACGCCATCGCCGATCCCGTCGCCCAGACCACTGTGCGCGAGGAGGCGCAGGCCATCGCTGCCGAAGGGCTCCACGCGATCAAGGCCTACCTCAGGCGGCCCGGCGTCCAGAACGAGAAGGCCCTGGCGGAGGTGCAGAAGCTGCTCGCCGAGGCCGACGCGCTCGCCGCCGAGACGGCCGTGAAGGTCACCGAGAACCAGCACCGCCAGCTGGCCCTGCTGGCCAAGCAGCTGCGGCTGGTGCTGGTGGCGCAGCAGTACCTCGAGACCGGAAGCGTCGACGCCCTTCTGGCGACCCTGCAGGACCTGGAACGAGCCTGACCTACATCCGCTCCGGCGCTTCGATGCCCAGCAGGTCCAGCGCCAGTTCCAGCTGTTTCAGCGTCGCGGCGGCCAGGGCCAGGCGCGAGGCGGCGACCCTGGCGTCGACCTCCCGGAAGATCGGGCAGGCGGCGTAGAAGCGCGAGAAGGCCTGGGCCAGCTTGAAGGCGTGCTCGGCGATGAAGTTGGGGGCCTTCTTGTCGTAGGCCTCGGTCACCGCCGTGTCGAAGGCGTCGAGCAGCAGGGCCAGCTCGCGCTCGGCCGGGTCGGCGACCTGGATCTGGCCGTCTTCCAGCCGTTCCTCGGCCGCCCGGCGCAGCAGGGATTTGATACGCACCGCCTGGTAGAGCAGGTACGGGCCCGTCTTGCCCTCGAAGCTGGAGAAGCGATCGAGGTCGAAGACGTAGCTGGTGCCGCGGTAGTTGCCGAGGTCGGCGAACTTCAGCGCCGCGACGGCCACCTTGTGGGCGGTGTCCTCGAAGTCGGCGGGCGACAGTTCACTGCCGAGGCCGGCCTCCTTCAGCCGCTCGCGGGCCTTGGCGCGGGTCATCTCGATCAGGTCGTGCAGCTTCAGGACGCCGCCTTCGCGGGTCTTGAACGGCTTGCCGTCGGCGCCGTTCATCGTGCCGAAGCCGATGTGCTCAAGCTCACCTTCGCTGGCGTAGCCGGCCAGGTAGCTGGCGCGGAACACCTGCTCGAAATGGTCGGCCTGGCGCTGGTCCACGCAATAGAGGATCAGGGCCGGATCGAACGACCGGCGGCGATCCAGGATCGTGGCAAGATCGGTCGTCCCGTACATGGCCGAGCCCTCGGAGGACACCACCAGCAGGGGATCGGGGCTCGGGGCCTCGTAGACCGTCCCGTCGGGGGCCTTCTTCTTCTTGGTCTCGCCGGGCCGGGCCAGATGAATGACCCGCGCGCCCTGGTCGTCGGCCAGCAGGCCCTTGCCGTCCAGCTCGCGCACCATCGGCTCGATCAGGGCGTCGACGTCGCTCTCGCCCTTCCAGAGGTCGAAATCGACGCCGAGGGCGTGGAACTCGCGCTCGAGCGAGACGCGGCTGACGTTGACGAAATGCTTCCACAGCAGGCGGTAGCCGAGGCGGCCGCCCTGCAGCTCGGCCGTCGCCTTGCGGGCCCGGTCGCGGTAGTCGGTGTCGGTCTTTGCCCGGGCAGCGGCCTCCGGATACATCTGGTCTAGGTCCGCCAGGCTGATCCGCTCGGCCAGGGCGTCCATGACCTTGCGCTCGTCCTCGGCGCTGACCGGAACCGAGCCGGTCAGCCGCTCCATGAGGGTGGCGATGAACGGGTCCTTGTCGCAGGCCGCGCCGATGAGCAGGCCCATCTGGAAGCCCCAGTCGCCGAAGTGGGCGTCGCCCAGCACCTGGTCGCCCCGGAAGCGGTAGATGCGCTTGACGGACTCGCCGATGATCGAGGCGCGCAGATGGCCCACATGCATGGGCTTTGCGACGTTGGGGCCGCCAAAGTCGACGATCACCCGCCGGACGTCGGCGACTTCCGTCGCGCCGGCGCGGGCGTCCGCGGCGATCTCGCGGGCGCGGGTCGACAGGGTGTCGGCGCTGACCCGCATGTTGATGAAGCCCAGCCCCGCGATCTCGACGGACTGCAGCTCGGGGCGACCGGACAGGGCGTCGACCACCGCCGCGGCGATCTCGCGCGGGGGCTTGCGCGCCACCTTGGCGGCGGCCAGGGCGCCATTGCACTGGAAGTCGGCGAGGTCCGGGCGATCCGAAGCGGTCACCCGGCCAAGTTCCTCGGGGAGCCCCTGGGCGACGAAGACGGCGGCGACCGCTTCGCTCAGAGACCGTCTCAGGTCAGTCATTTCGGCGCGGGCGCTCCTGCGGCGGCCTGCGGCGCGCCGGCGGTCACGCGGAAGCGTTTGCCGTCGCGGTTGAACGCGGCCATCTGCGGCGTGACGTCGAAGCCGATCAGGACCTCGAAGTTGGCGCCGCTGGTCTCGATCGAGGCGCGGGGGATCACGATCCCGGCGATCCTCTCGCGCAGCAGGGCCCGATCCGAGCCCGACTCGAAGTTCACCGGCAGATCGAAATACTCCTTGGCGATCACCGACTGATTGCGCGTGGTGACCGCCACCCAGTAGCGATAGGTCTTGCCGTCGCCGGTCGCCTGCGGGCCCTTGCCGAAGGCCATGAGCATCTCGACCTGGACCTGGATCGGCTCGTCGTCCTTGTAGGCGCAGCCGGCCGACAGGCCCTGGATCTCGCCCGTCCACAGCACGTTGCCCGCCGCTTCGCGGCCATCCTTGAACTCGGTGTAGCGGCTGGCGTCGTACAGCACCTTCACATAGGGGCAGGGGCCGGCGTTGCGCAGCTGCGGCAGCGGCGCCGACGGCTGGTTCCACTCCTGGTCACGCTTGCGCTTCTTGGCCGCTTCCTCTTCCTGCCGACGCGCGTCGTCGTCGCCGCCGCGGCGCTGGGCCAGCGCGGGCGTTGCGAAAGCGCTGGCGGCGATCAGGCCGGTAAGCACGAGGGTAAGGGCACGGCGCATGGGACGTCCGGAAAAGCAGGGAAGACCGGCGCGGCGTGCCGGCTGAAAAGCAGATGTAGCGTGATAAAGGCATATGCATGGCCTCGCAACGCGCGTTCACGCGGCGGGCGAGCCGGTCGCCGTGAAACCGGTCTGGCGGGACCGCCGTTCAACGCCTACCTTGTCGCCATGGATGACGCCGCTCTGATCAAACCACCCCTCAAGGTCCTGCTGGCCAGCCCGCGTGGTTTCTGCGCCGGGGTCGACCGGGCCATCCAGATCGTCGAGCGCGCCATCGAGAAGTATGGCGCGCCGGTCTATGTCCGCCACGAGATCGTCCACAACAAGCACGTCGTCGAACGGCTCAAGGCGCTGGGCGCGGTGTTCGTCGAGGAACTGTCCGAGGCGCCCGATGACCGGCCGATGGTGTTCTCGGCCCACGGCGTGCCCAAGTCGGTGCCGGCCGAGGCGGCCCAACGGAAGATGCTCTATCTCGACGCCACCTGCCCGCTGGTCTCGAAGGTGCACGTCGAGGCCGAGCGCCACTACCGTGCCGGCCGCGAGATCGTGTTGATCGGCCACGAAGGCCATCCCGAGGTGGTCGGCACGATGGGCCAGCTGCCGGACGGGGTCGTGCGGCTGATCGAAACCACCGCCGACGCGGAGGTGTTCGAGCCGGTCGATCCGCTCAACGTCGCCTTCGTCACCCAGACCACCCTGTCTGTCGATGACACGGCCGACATCGTCGCCGTCCTGCAACGACGCTTCCCCGGCATCACCGCGCCGTTCAAGGAAGACATCTGCTACGCCACGACCAACCGCCAGGAGGCGGTCAAGCAGCTGGCGGACGCCTGCGACCTGCTGCTGGTGGTCGGTTCGCGCAACTCCTCCAACTCGGTTCGGCTGGTCGAGGTCGGCCTGCGCGGCGGGGCGGCGAAGGGGCATCTGCTCGACGACGCTTCCGGGCTCGACTGGGCCTGGCTTGACGGAGTCCGCACGGTCGGCGTCACGGCCGGCGCCTCGGCCCCGGAG
>JBIKTU010000252.1:0-3959 GCA_044347965.1 Caulobacter sp. | reverse complement strand
CTGCGCAATCACGGCACCTTGGCGGTTGGCGACACCGCCGCGGCCTGCTGGCTCGGCATGTTCTATCTGGAGCGGGCGTGTCAGCAGCAGATCATGGCCCTGTCCGGAGGACGCGAGAACGTGCTGTTCGCGCCGGAGGCCGCGCAGGCCGAGGTCAAGGGCCAGATGGGACGGGGCATGGGCCCGATCGGCAATCTGGCCTGGCCCGGCTGCCTGCGTCAGCTGGACCGCAACTCTCCGGGCTACGACGCCTAGATCACCGCCGGCGATGGACAAACACGGCCGCCGCGAGCCTCGGGCTCGCGGCGGTCTGCGTTTGTGGCGAGGCCCTGGCCGGCGCCTGGCCGGTCGCGGCGGGCGAGACCCTTGCGATCCTGAAGTATGAGCGGGCCGAGGCGGACGAGGCCTGGGACCTGGACGGCCGCCGGTACGACTGGATCGACCGGACCGACGAAACCGCCAGCCTTCACCTCGAGCATGGGCTGACCCGCCGCATCACGCTGCAGGGCAGGCTCGCCTGGTCGCGCGGCGAGGAGGGCGGGATCGGGTACGAGGGACGCGGCCCGGCGGAGCTCGGTCTGCGCTACGCCCTGTTCCACGATGAGCTGTCGGCGATCAGCCTCTATGTCGGGGGCATGGCGCCCGGTGAGGGGCGCAACGTGGGCTATGCGCCGCCCGGAGCGGGCGAGGCCGCGGGCGAGGCCCGGTTGCTGGCCGGCCGGTCCTATACCGTCGGCGACGGCGCGCTCTTCGTCGATGGTCAGGCCGCCAGGATCGTTCGCGCAGGCCTTCCCGACGAGACCCGGTTCGACCTGACCCTCGGCTATGCGCCGAACGACCGCTGGTTGCTGCTCGCCCAGACCTATGCCGGCTGGACGGACGCCGAGCCGTCGTGGGTCAAGGTCGAGATGTCCGCCGTGCGGCATTTCGGCGACTGGAGCCTTCAGGCCGGCTGGCGCGGCTCGGCGGCCGGAAAGGCAGGCCCTGTCGAGGATGGACCGGTTCTGGCCCTCTGGCGCCGCTTCTGATTGGTTCCGCGCTGCACCCTGGGTCACCCGGGCGTCACCTCAATCCGGTTTACGCTTGGGGAAATGACCTTATATGTGCCGTCATGTCGCGCCGGACTCCCCGGCCAGGAGAGTCGTATCCCGTGATCCGCCGGCATCTCTTCCTCATCGTCGCGGCAGGGCTGCTCGGCCTGCTGGTTGTTGGCGGCGCCCTGAAACTCGCCACGGCCGAGCCCAAGGGGAAGGGCGGTCCCGGAGGCGGCGCAGGCGGGCGGGCGGCGGCGGTGTCGCAGGTCACGGTGGCCAGCAGGGCCTTCATTGACCGCATCGAGGTGCTGGGCGTGGCCAAGGGCCGCCAGTCGGTGACCATCACCTCCAACACCACCGAAATGATCACCGCGGTCCGGTTCCGCGACGGCCAGCGGGTCGGACAGGGTCAGGTCCTTGTCGAGCTGAAGGCCGGCGAGGAGGAGGCCGGACTGATCGAGGCGCAGGCTCGCCTGGATCAGGCCGAACGCGACTACAGTCGATGGAAGTCGCTGGCCGACCAGGGCATCGCGCCCCGCGCCACGGCCGAGCAGTTCCTGTCCGCGCTTGAGGCCGCCCGCGCCGGGGTGAAGGCCGCCAGCGCCCGCAAGTTCGACCGCGTCATCCGCGCGCCCTTCTCCGGCGTGGTCGGCCTGTCCGACGTCGCGCCGGGCTCGCTGATCACGCCTGGCTCGCCCATCGTTTCGCTCGACGATGTGTCCGTGGTGCGCGTGGATTTCGAGATCCCGGATCGCTACCTGCCAGTGCTGCGTGAAGGCTCGCCGATCGTGGCCCGGCCCGACGCCTGGGCCGACGAAGCCTTCCAGGGCCGCATCGCGCTGCTCGACAGCCGCATCGACGCCATGACCCGCGCCATCACGGCCCGGGCGGAGTTTCCCAAGCCTTCGGGCCGGATCAAGCCGGGCATGCTGATGAGGGTGTCCATCTCTCACGGCGGCCGCGACGCGCTGGCCGTGCCCGAGGCGGCCGTGCAGTTCGAGGGCGACCAGGCCTATGTCTTTGTCATCGGCCCGCGCGGCGAGGGGCTGGCGGCCCGCAAACAGGCCGTGGACACCGGCGTCACCCAGGACGGATTTGTCGAGGTGCTCGGCGGCTTGAAGGCCGGGGATCGCGTGGTCGCCGACGGCCTCAACCGCATCCGGGACGGCCAGCCCGTCCGTACCGGCGGCGGTCGACCGGCGGCCGCGGCCGGCGGCGCGCAGCAGGCGCCCCGCTGATGCTGTCCGATCTGTCGGTCAAGCGTCCGGTCTTCGCCGCCGTCGCGGCGATCATTCTGGTGGTGATCGGGCTGGCCGCCTTCCTCGGCACGCCGATCCGCGAGCTTCCGAGCGTCGATCCTCCCGTGGTGTCGATCTCCACCTCCTATCGCGGCGCGTCGGCGGAGATCGTCGAGGAGCGGATCACCCAGGTGCTGGAGCGCCAGGTGTCCGGCATCCAGGGCATCGATCAGCTGTCCTCCTCGAGCCGGGATGGGCGCAGCCAGATCAACATCACCTTCACGCTGGACACCGACCTGGAGTCGGCGGCCAACGACGTGCGCGACGCGGCCAGCCGCGTGGTCAACCAGTTGCCCGATCAGGCGGACCCGCCGCAGATCGCCAAGGCGAACGCCGACTCCGCGCCGATCATCATCCTGAACATGGCCTCGACGACGCTGACGCCGCTTCAGCTCGCTGACTACGCCGACCGATTCCTGGTCGAGCGGATGTCGACCATTCCGGGCGTGGCCACCGTGGGCCTGAACGGTCCTGTCTACGCGATGCGCATCTGGCTGGACGCCGACGCCATGGCCGCGCGGGGCGTCACCGTCGAGGATGTCGAGACCGCGCTGAGCAGCCAGAACGTCGAACTCCCGGCCGGGGCGCTGGAAGGCGCCGCCAAGGACTTCACGATCCGGGTCAACCGGGGCTACGCCAAGCCCGAGGACTTCGCCCGCCTGCCGCTGCGCGCCCGTGTCGGCGCGGCCAGCGACGCCTATGTGACCCGCCTGGGCGACATCGCCAGGATCGAGGAGGGCGCGTCCGAGCCGCGCCGGGTGTTCCGGGGCAACGGCGTCGACCAGATCGGCATCATCCTGACACGACAGTCCCAGGCCAACGACCTGGCCATCGCCGAGGCCGCGCGGAAGGAGGTCGAGACGATCAACAAGACCCTGCCGGCGGGCACGGAACTGATCATCGCCGTCGACTCCTCGGTGTTCACCGCCGAGGCGATCCATGAGGTCTGGGTCACCATGGGCATCTCCATCGCCCTGGTGGCGCTGGTGAACCTGCTGTTCCTGGGCAGCTGGCGGGCCGCGATCATTCCCTCGGTCGTCGCCCCGATCTGCCTGCTGGCGACCTTCATCGTCCTGGCCCCGCTGGGCTTCACCCTGAACCTGCTGACCTTGCTGGCGCTGGTGCTGGCCGTCGGCCTCGTCGTCGACGACGCCATCGTGGTGGTCGAGAACATCCAGCGGCGGGTCGACGACGGTGAGCCGCCGGTTGTCGCGGCCACGCGCGGCTCGCGTCAGGTGTTCTTCGCGGTCATCGCCACCACGGCCGTGCTGGTCGCCGTGTTCGCGCCGCTGATGTTCCTGCCGGGCTACATCGGCCGGCTGTTCGTCGAGCTGGCGGTCACCATCGCCGCGGCATTGGTCTTCTCCGCCTTCCTGGCGCTGTCGCTGTCGCCGATGCTGGCTTCCAAGCTGCTACGCCCCTCGTCCGGCGAGGGCTGGCTGGCCCGCCGGGTCGATTTCGTCGTCGACAAGGTGAAGGACAGCTACCGCAATTCGCTGGAGATGCTGCTCGATCGGCGGGTGGCGTCCGTCGGGACGGGCGTCCTGGTCGCCGCGCTGGCGGGCATGGCGGCCTTCCTGTTCATCACCCTGCCGCAGGAATTGGTGCCGGCCGAGGACCGGGGGCG
>JBIKTU010000251.1:0-3972 GCA_044347965.1 Caulobacter sp. | reverse complement strand
TCCGGCTCGGGAAGGGCGAGCGTGAAGGCGGACGGGGCCGGTTGGCGCACGATGCGGAAGGCACCGATCCCGGCGCGGACGGTCGCCTGCTGCGCCGCCAGCGCCTCGGCGGGCGTGGCCGTGAAGGGCAGGGTCAGGTCAGTGACGGCCGGCAGATCGGCGGCCGTCTCCACCGCCGCCGTCATCGCCAGCCGGGCGACCAGGTCCGGGACGGCGAACACCGCGCGCGCGGCCTCGCCGAGGCCCGGACAACCGGCCAGGTCGCCGGCCCCCAGCGCATATTGCTCGGCGGCGCGGACATCGGCGCGGGTGAAGCCTGCGAAGGCCAGGGTGTCGAACGCCGGGCCGGTGGCCGCCTCGGTCGAGGCGCCCAGCACATCGGCGACGAAGCCGACGCCGATAACGCCCGGCGAGAAGGCTTGCGACAGCGTGGCGGCGAAGGGCAGCTGACCCTCGGCGGCCTCGATCTCGTACTGGGTGAAGCCGCAGTGCTGCAGCTCGGCGTGGCCGACGCCCGGGGCGTCTTCCAGCGTGCCATGGCCGAGCGCATGGACGCGGGCGGCGTCCAGGTCGGCGCCCAGCGCCGTCAGGCCGTCCAGAACGGCGGCGGGCAGGACCCGGAGGACCTCCCCGTCGGCGGTCTCGGCCAGGGTGGTCAGGGCGGGCAGGGGCGCGGTCCCAAGGCTGGGACCGCCCAGGCGCAACGCCAGCTCGGCGTCCTCCAGGGGCATGATCGTCAGCGCCGGCAGCCCGGGCGTTGCGGCGTCCAGCGCGCGGGCGGCCTCGGCGGCGGCGGTCCACAGCGCCCGGGCCGCGTCGCGGCCGTCGTCGGACGCATAGGCGAGTCCGCCGCTCATCAGCCGCTCGGCGACGCCGGCCAGGGTGAGAACCGGCGCGCCGCCGGCGTCTGCGGCCTGGACCTTGAGCGCGAGGCCCAGAATCCGGATGGCCTGGGCCATGTCCTCCGCATCGTCGGCCAACGGGCGCACATCCAGCGCGGCGCGCGGCCCGGCCGCGGCGGCCTGGAGACGGCGGGCGGTGTCCAGGTCGCGGGCCAGGGTCAGGGCGCCGGTGCGCCAGCCGGCCGTCGCAAGTTCGGCGTCGAGCAGCGCCGGCTCGGCGGCGGCGATCAGGCCGGGGACGGGCGGCAGCTGCAGCCGGAACGGATCGGGCGCGTCGCCAGCCAGGCCCAGCGCGATGGCGTCGGCTATGGCGTCGTCGCCGGCTCCGGCGGCGCGGGCGGCGAGGGCCGCGCGGGCAAGGGCGGGGTTGCCGGCCGGGTCGGCGCAGGCGGCCGCGTCGCCCTCGCAGCGCCGAACCGCGTCGGCCACGGCGTACAGGCGCTCGCCCACGAAGCCGGCGGCCCGCACGGCCAGGGCCCGCCCCTCGGTCTCGGCGATCAGTCGCCGTACGGCGAGGCTGAAGGCGGGCGTCCCCGCGACGGGAATGTCTCCGCCACCGTCCAGTGACCGCCCGGGACCGAAGGCGGCGAGGCCCAGGGAGAGAATACTCTGCAGTTCCGCCTGGAAGGCCGAGCCGTCCGGCTTTCTGTCGAAGAGGCCCAGGGCGGCGGCGCGCTGCGTGACAGCGTCGGCGAAGCGCTCCGGCCCGCCGGCCAGCAGACCGTCCCGCGTCGGCGGGCCGGCGTCGACCGTCGCCGACTCGGCCCAGTCCAGCCAGGCCTCGACGCGCGCGGTCGTCCAGCCCCGCGGCGCGAGCACGCCGTGCAGGGCGTCGGCGGTCTCGACCGTCCGCAGCTCGAGCTCGGGGGGCGTTCTCTTCGCCAGCCGCCTCGCAAAACGCATGGACCCGACTCTCCTGCACAGGTTCGGGCAAGGCTAGAGAGGGCGCCGGACGCGAGCAATAGATATGGCGTGCCGACGGTGTCGCATCCACAAGATGTTGCGGGGCGGCGCGCTGGACGCCGGGCGGGCCAGCGGCTATGGTCCGGCCGCCTCAACAGCCCGGAGCCGAAGGCTCCAGGTTCCTTAGATTCGAGCACGTCGGGCGGCGAAACCGGCTACCCCTTTCGCCTGACGTGCTCTGCAGAGATACCGGATCAGCGCGTGCTCAAAGCGATCTTCACCTGGTGGAACGGCGCCACGATCGGCCAGAAGTTCCATATCGGACGCCGCGGCGTCTTCGTCGGCCAGGACGAACTGGGCAACAAGTATTACGAGGCGCGTGACGACCGGGACAGCTACGACGTCGGGCGCAAGCGCCGCTGGGTGGTCTACAACGGCTACGCGGAAGCCTCGAAGGTCACGCCGGACTGGCACGGCTGGCTGCGCTACACCTTCGATGAACCGCCGACGACCCATCCGCTGCCGCGCCGCGCCTGGGAAAAGGAACACCGGCCCAACCTGACCGGCACCGTCCACGCCTGGCGGCCCAAGGGCTCGATCAGCGGCGAGGGGCAGCGCGACAAGGCCACCGGCGACTACGAAGCCTGGTCTCCGGAATAGGACGGCGTCCGTGCGGCTGAGGCTCACCCTTCTGGCCGGACTGGCGCTTGTCGCCGCCGCGGGCCTGGCCCAGGCGCGGCAGCCGGCGTCGTCCGCGTCCGACGTGCCGCCCGCCGAGCCGGTCCCGTCGCCGGCCGAGGAGCCGCCGCCGGTCCAGACCGCCGCACCGCCGCCGACGCCCGCGCCGATCACCGCCGAGACGCCGGCCGAGGCCTCCGCCAAACCCAAGGCCGTCGAGAAGCCCGCCACGCCCAAGCCCCGGGTCCGCGGCGGCGCGGCGATCATCCAGGCCATCGACAAGGTGACCGCCGAAACCCTCAAGTTCGAGGCTCCGGTCGGCCAGCCGATCCGCTACAAGACGCTGATCATCACGGTGCGCGCCTGCGAGACCACGGCCGCGGATGAGGAGCAGCCCGACTCGGCCGTCTACATGACCGTGGATTCCCAGCCCAGGGCCGCGCCCGGCCGGGCGGCGCCGGCCCCGCGTCAGGTGTTCCGCGGCTGGATGTTCGCGTCCTCGCCGGGCCTCAACCCGCTGCAGCACCCGGTCTACGACGCCTGGCTGATCTCCTGCAGGGCGTCCGCCCCGGTCCCGGCGAAGCGGTAGAAGTCCGCGTCGACCGCCAGCGCCTCGTCGAGGCGCCGGCGATAGACCTGCCGTCCGATCTCGACCGTTCCGAACTGTGTCAGGTGCTCGGTGATGAACTGGGTGTCCAGCAGGCGGTAACCGCCGGCGATCAGCCGCGCGACGAGGTGGACCAGCGCCACCTTCGACGCGTCCCGCGCCCGGCTGAACATGCTCTCGCCGAAGAAGGCGCCGCCCAGCGATACGCCGTAGAGTCCGCCGGCCAGCACGCCGTCCAGACGCACCTCGAGGCTGTGGGCCCGGCCCTGGCGATGCAGGGCCTCGTACATCCGCTGGATGGGATGGTTGATCCAGGTCTCTGTCCGGCCGGGAACCGCCTCCGCGCAGGCCTCGAGCACGCCGTGGAAGTCTGTGTCGACGGTCACCGAGAACCGGGCGGACCGCACGGTTCGCGCCAGCCTTTTCGAGACATGGAAGTCGTCCAGCGGGATCACGCCGCGCCGCTGCGGGTCGATCAGGAAGACCCGGTCGTCATCCCGCGCATCCGCCATCGGAAACACGCCCCGCCGGTAGCAGGCGAGCAGTTCCTCCAGGTCGAAGATGTCGTGGGCCATGGGGTGTGTTGTAGCAGAGGGAGCGGCGCTCATCCTCTCCCCGTGGGAGAGGTGGCCCGGCGGAGCCGGGTCGGAGAGGGACGCGCCAGGGGCAGAACGCCCAGCCGCCGCGCCTCCCTCTCAGTCATGGCTCCGCCATGACAGCTCTCCCAAGGGGAGAGCCTGTCCGACCTTACCCCTGCGCCTTGATCCACTTTTCCAGCCAGTGGATGTTGTAGTCGCCCTTGCGGATGTCTTCCTGCTGCAGAAGGTCCTGGAACAGCGGAATGGTCGTCTCGACGCCGCTGACCACCATCTCGTTCAGGCA
>JBIKTU010000250.1:0-3979 GCA_044347965.1 Caulobacter sp. | reverse complement strand
GATCGCACGGCAGTCGGCGGCCAGGCCACGAAGGGCCTCGACGGCCGGATAACCGCCGCTCCCGTCCCGGATCGTCGTGATCCCGCGCAGCTCCGACCCGATCAGGAAGCTGTCGACTCCGCCGGCCAGCTGGGCCAGCCGCGCCTGGTGCAGCACCATGCGGCGCAGGCCCCAGTCGGCGCATTCGTGGTCGATCACGCCACTGTCGATGACGATTTCCGATGGCGCCGCCGAACCGAAAAGCAACGGAATGTCAGCGGCTCCGCCGGTGATCCGTCCACGCCATGGGAAGTCGTCGCAGTCCATCAGGATGAACGGGCAGAGGGTCACCTTCAGCCCGCGCGCCTTCAGCTCGGCGATGGCCTGGACGACGCTGGCGTCGGCCGGGGTGCCGCCGTAGGCCGGCGCGCCGTCGATCCGGCTGACCAGATGGGCCGAGCCTCGCCCCACGCCCCCGGCGCGCCAGAGCATCGACGGCGTGGATCTGGAGGCCTGTTCGACGCCCGGCCGGAAGGTGCAGGCGCCGGCGTCGAGGCTGGTCCCGAACCAGGCCACGACCAGGGTGACCGCTTCCAGGTTCGGCAGCTGCGCCTGCAGCTGGTCGAGCGAGACCAGCAGGTCGGGCCGTCCCTCGACGTTGTTGACGTTCTCGGCGCTGACCCGGGTCAGGCTGTCGCGGCGCTGGATGACCTGTGTCGCGTAGGCGAACTCCCCGGCGCCCGGGATCAGGCAGATGCTCTTCAGCCGGTCCTCGAGCGCAAGACCGCCGCCGCGTGGCCGACGGAACACCTCGAACGACAGCTGCGGCAGGCGGTTGCCGAACGGCTCAAGCGGCAGGTCCTCGAAGACCACATAGGCGCAGCCGCGATAGGCCGGCGCGACGCCCTCCACCGCCTCGATCAGCGGATCGGGCGTCTGGTCCTCGCCTCCGTGGTGAAGACGCAGGGCCACCCCGGTCAGGTCCATCGCCTTGCCGTCGGCCCAGACCCGCCCGATGCCGTCGACGGGCCCCTCGCAGAGCGCGACCGCGAACGACAGGCTGTAGCGATACTCGACGATCCTGGGACCGCCCTTGCCGCCGCCGGCCCGACGCTCGACCCGCTTCTCGCGAAAGCGGGCGGCCCAGATGACCTGGCCCGGCACACGAGCGCGGCCGAACACCGCCGCCACGGGCGCGCCCTCGGCGGCGGACATGATCTGCACCTCCCGCAGGCGCGGTCCGGCCTGGCGCGGAGCCTGCAGCGAGGCGATGGCGAACTGGTCGATCGACCGGCCGACCGCACTGCCCAGGTTGGCCAGGACATTGCCGCCGATGGCCCGGCCGATGCTGGAGAGGATCAGTTGCGCCATGATCTCAGGGGCTCGTGTTGGGGAAGGCGAAGGCCGCCGCCAGCCGGCGTCGCCACCAGGGGCCGAGCCAGCTTTCGACGACCGCCCGCCCCCAGTAGGCGTGGATGATGCGGGGTTCGGGATCGCCCGGTCGCCGCTCTGCGACGATCGCGCAGTGTTTGACGCAGGCGCCGGGGCTCATGCGGAACAGGAGCACGTCGCCGGGTCGGAAGGCATCGGGTGGCGTCGGAACCAGATGCCGGCCGGCGGCCGCCAGCAGCGTCTCGTCGGCGCCGGTCTCCGCCCAGTCCGGCCGATAGGGCGGCGCGGTCTCGGGCTCCTCGCCATAGAGCTCGCGCCAGACCCCGCGCACCAGGCCGAGGCAGTCACAGCCCACGCCCATCACGGACGCCTGGTGGCGGTAGGGCGTGCCCAGCCAGCCCCGGGCGGCGGCGACGATCCGCGCCCTATCCACGACGGCTCGTCCCGTCATGGCGCTCCCCGTCAGCCGGCCAGCGGCTGAGGAAGTCGTTGCCCGGGATGGCGGGAAAGCCCCGGAAGTTCAAACTGTTGCCGAACCGCTCGGCACAGGTCGCGAACCGCTTGTCGCAGCCGCCGGCGAACGCGGTATGGCCGGGTTCGACGCCGCAACGATCATCGCCCAGATTGGCGTCGCACAACCGGCCGTAGCTTCGACCGGCCACCCGCTGGAGCTGGGCCAGCGGTCCTTCGAGGTCGGCGGTGAAGGCCTCGCCATCGCGCCGAACGCGGCTGATCGTGGCGGTCCAGAGCGAGACGAACAGGTGCGGAGCCGACCAGTCGACCCGGCGGCACTCGACGGTCGCGCCGTCATACAGTCCCGCCGCCAGATCGACCGGATCCAGGCCCTCGGCGTCAAGGACTCCCGCGGCCGCCATGGAGCCGGCGCCGCCCGGGCCCAGTCCCGACTGGCTCGCGCCGGCGGTCCAGCCGCCGCCGGCCACGCAGACCAGTCCGTCATGCAGCAGGTCCTGGTCATGGTCGGTGAAGGCGCTGACCGCCCCGTCGGCGCGGGTCAGTCGCCAGACATGGCAGAGGGTCGCGGCGCCGGACTCGATCCGGGCCGCCAGCGCGTCGGGGACGGTTCTCATGATCAGACCCGGATCTCGATCAGCGGCGCGGCGACCAGGCGACCAGCCTCGAAACCCTCGAGAGTGACGTCGATGCGGTCGGTGTCGAAGCGGACGGGGGTGTCGAAGGCGAAGCCGGCGGTGACCACCGCGCCTTCAGGCGGCGCCTCCGCCAGGGTCACGACGCCGGTGGGCGGGTCGAGCGCGAAGGCCCCGATCTCCACGCCGTCGACGGCGATCCGGACCGACCCTTCGACCGGCTTGCGGATCGGGCGCTCGATATCCCCGTACAGCTTGAGCAGCTGGAACGACACCGCCGCTCCGGTTCCCTCGCCAAGCCTCTGATCCAGCGGTGAAATCGCCGCCGACGGCGCACAGGACCGGAAGTCGGTGAAGTCCCTGAACCGGAAGCCGTGCAGGCGCCCGCGCCGGGCCTCGAAGAAGGCGACCAGCACCGCGACATCATCAAGCGAGCGCACGCCGGCGCCGATGAGGAAGCGTCGGCGACCGTGGGCCCAGGGCGTGGCGCGGCGCTCGAATCCGCTGGCCAGAGTGACGACCTCGGTGCGGCGTTCGATCCCGCCGGTGGAGCCGAACGCCAGCCGCGCGGGCAGGCGGACTTCGTGGAATGCCATGAACAATCCGTATGTTGACGACGGCCGCCGGCCCGTGTGACCTCGCGTCACTGGCGAAATCGGGGGCTGCGATGGACTGGACGAAACTCTTCTTCTCGGCGGACGGCCGGATCGGCCGACAGGCCTACTGGATCGGCTGGCTGGTGCTGATCGGCGTCAACACCCTGCTGTTCTGGGTGCCGTTCCTGTCGCTGGTGACGATCTACTGCTGGATCTGCATCTGCTCGAAACGCTTCCACGACATGGGCCGGTCGGGCTGGCTGTCGGCGATTCCGGTGTCCCTGAGCATCGTGGTGCCGATCGGGGCGGTGATCGCCATCGCGGGCGCGGCGATCGCGTCCTCCCTGTCCGGGGCCACGGAGGGGACGATCGTCGCCGCCGTGCTCAGCGCGGTCGCCGGATCGGCGCTGCTGCTGCTCGCCGCCCTCGTCGTCGGGGTCGGCTTCCTGATCTGGCAGGGCGTGGCCCTGGGCGACCCGGCCGAGAACCGCTACGGGCCCGCGCCGACGCCGGCGCTCTGATCAGAGCCGCCGGGCGCCCAGGCTGACGGCCCGCGCCAGGGCCTGGGCGATCTGCGCCTCCGACCGCAGCAGCGACGGCGCGCCGCCTTCGCCCTGTACCGTGACGTTCACCGTCAGGCCGCCGCCGGCCGGCTCGACAGAGCCCGCCGATGCCGGACGGAACACTTCCGGCCCGCGCTCGCCGACCAGATAGGCGCCGCCGGACGTCACCGGCCCGCCGCCCGCCCGCGCGCCGCCAAAGCCGCCGCCGAGCGCGGCGGTCAGCGCCTGCGCCAGACCGCCGCCGGTCCCGCCGCGCGAGGCGGCGTTGATCGCCGCCAGAACCGCCTGGGCCAGCTCGGCCAGCGACACCTCGCCGTCCGCCGCCGCCCGGCCCAGCGACCGG
>JBIKTU010000342.1:0-3249 GCA_044347965.1 Caulobacter sp. | reverse complement strand
CGCCATTCGCCGCGACACCCGGCTGATGCGGGAGGCGATGCGCGGCTTCCACATGCTCGAACATCCGGAGGCCTGGCTGAAGAAGCCGGGCAACATGGCCAAGGTCCTGTTGACCTGGGCGCGCGGCAGGAAGCGGAACGCCTCGGCCTATCCGCCCAAGCCGGGTCCGGAGCGGGAGGACATGATGCGCGGCCTTGGCCTCGACCCCCAGGCCGACATCGCGCTGGCGATGAAGGCCGCCTGACCGGACCGGAGAACGGCAATGGCGCGAAAGACCCTGGGCGACGCCTTCGGCGGCGAGGTCACGACCCTGGAGCAGCAGCGGGCGATCTGGCGCGACGCCCTCCACGAGGACGCGATCTGGGAAGGCCCGATGTTCGAGATCCCGATCCAGTGCATCGGGCGGGAGGCCACGTCCCGCTTCATGGAACTGCTGCTGAGCGTCGTGCCGCGGTTCTCGACCAAGGTGGTCGGCGTCTACCCGACCGCAGATGCGGAGACCATGATCATCGAGTCCCATGGCGGCGGGCCGACGGTCACCGGCGGGCAGTACACCCAGCGCTACTTCTCGATCATCACGACACGCGACGGACAGGCCTTCCGGATGCGCGAGTACTGCAATCCGTTCCAGACCTACAAGGCCTTCGGCAAGGCGCGATGGGAGGCCGAGACCGTCGATATCATGAGGCGGTTCAACACCCCCTGGCCGGCGTCACAGTCGCCCGACCCGATCACCCTGCCGCCGCTGTGACGGCCGGCCAATCCCCGACGCGGGCTGACGCGCCGGACGGCCTGTGCCAAAGGAGCTTGCGCGCCGTCGGGGCGGGCACGGGACGTGGCATGAGCAGCAGCAAGCGCGAGGAAGGCAAGGAAGCGCGGCGCCGACGCATCGTCGAGGCCGCCCGCGCGCTGATCCGCGAGACGGGCGACACCGGCCTGTCGATGCGCGCCATCGCCGCCCGCGCCGAGGTCAGCCTCGCCACCCCCTACAACCTGTTCGGATCCAAGCGCGGCGTGGTCATGGCCGTGCTCGAGGACGCCCGCGAGTTCCAGGCGAAGTTCGCCACGCTCAAGAACCTCAGCGCGGTGGAGCGGATCTTCAGCGCGCTCAGCATCACCTTCGCCTACCACGTCCAGGATCCGGAGTTTTACCGCACCCTCTGGGCCTCACTGCTCGATCCGCGCGGCGGCGACGCCGAGCTGCGGGCGGAACTCATCACGCCGCAGAACACCCAGTTCTGGCGCGGACTGCTCGAGGAGGCCCGGAGCGAGGGCGCCATTGCACCGGACATCGACATGGACCTGCTGCAACAGGCCCTCAGCGGCCGGTTCGCGGCGGTGATGCTGGGCTGGGTCATGGGCGGAAGTTCGGTCCGCGAGCTCGAGCCGGCGGCCTGCTTCGGCTACGCCTCGACCCTGTGCGCCAGCGCGAGCGACAGCTTCCGGCCGGAAATCCGGCGCCGGATGCTGGACTTCCAGGCCGAACTTCTGGCGGTGCGCCGCGCCGCTGCGGAAGCCTGACGACCTGAATTCAGACGACCCGGCCCTTGAGCGACGAAAGCCAGGGGACCAGCAACGCATTGACCGCTTCCGGCGCCTCCTGCTGCGTCCAGTGGCCGATGCCCGGAAGGACATGCGCGCCCTCCAGGTTCGGGACCTGCGTGCGCAGCGTGGCGATCGGGTCCTGGGCCATGCCGAAGGCGTTGAAGGCGCCGTCCTTGTCGCCGGCGATGAAGAAGGCCGGCTGTTCGATCTTCCGGTCCTTGAATGGCTGCAGGAAGTGGAAATCCCGGGTGTGGTTGCGATAGCGGCTGAGGGGCCCGAAGAACCCCGAGCCCTCGAACTCGGCGACGTAGTAGTCGAGGTCCGCGTCCGTCAGCCAGGCCGGGAACGGGTCGGGATCGGGCAGCCCGTCGAGCAGTGTGTCGTCGGAGGTCTTGGTCATGCCGGCCAGCGTCGTCAGATCGATGTCGCCGGAACCGACGTAGTAGAAGCGGCGCAGGAAATCGCGAGGGTCGGCGTCGAACACCGCCTCGGCCTTGCCGACCGGTCGGAAGTAGCTCTGGTAGAAGAAGACATTGTTGTCGTCGAACATCACCTTGATCAGGTCGTCGAAGGACTGCTCCGGCACGCCGGAATGGATCACCGACATGGCGGCGACGGCCGCGACCCTGTCGGGGTGCAGCAGGCTGGTCTGCCAGACCATCGGCGCGCCCCAGTCGTGCCCGACGAGGATGAACTTCTGGCCCGGCGCAAGGGCTTCAGCCACGCCGAGGATGTCGGCGATCATCTTCTCCATGGCGTAGTCTTCGACCCGGTCGAACCTCTGCGAGCCGCCGTAACCGCGCACGTCGATCGCGCAGGCGGTGAACCCTGCCGCCGCGATCGGATCGATCTGGTGGCGCCAGCTGTACCAGCTCTCCGGGAAGCCGTGGACCATCAGCACGAGCGGTCCCGAACCCTTCACCACCGCCCGGATGCGGGCGCCGCCGGCGTCGATCATGCGAAACGAATGCATTCCAGGCCTCCATAGGCTCCGGGCCAGGGAGCGCCCTTGCTCCATCCCGTCCGCTCGCCAGTCCCATAGGCGAGATCGCGACTGGCGCTCAACGGAAATTGTAACGCGTTATAATTACTGTCGTCGGCGAAGCCAGGCGGCAAGGCCGGCGGGGAGCACGACGGCGCGCGAGTAGTCTTGCGGCGGCAGGCTGCCGATATCGCCGACGATAGTCGCCAGGCGCTTGCGGTCGACGTAGCCCTCCAGCTCCACGGCGTTCGGCAGGTAGGCGAGCCATGGCTCAAGCCCGCGACGGGCTGCCTCCCAGCCGGGATTGGTCCCGAACACCGTCTTCGGCCGCCGGACGATGTCGTCGGGCAGGAGCCCCTCGCCGATCGTCCGCAGGATCGCCTTCCCGAACTGCCAGGGCGCAGGCGGCAGGCGCATGGAGGCCTCCAGCAGCCGGACGTCGAAGAACGGCTGGCGCACCCGAACTGGCAGGCCCGTGGACTCCGGATGCGAGGCGACGAACATTTCGGTCCAGAACGGATGCAGCGCCATGTTCTCGCGGGGATCCCGGGCGAACGCCGAGTGGCCCTCCCGCCAGCGCTCTTGCAGGCGATGTTCACGCACGAAGTCCGGGTCGAGCTGCGCGGTGACCGGGCCGACCGCGGCCTGCCGGCCATGGAGCCACGCGGTGCGCAGCGGCGGTCGTCGACGGTGATGCCGCCAGAAGGACAGCGCCTCTCCGA
>JBIKTU010000249.1:0-4001 GCA_044347965.1 Caulobacter sp. | reverse complement strand
TTCGCTACAAGTTCTAGTCCTTCGGACCTGAACGCGAGACAGGGGGCGGCCTGAGCAATCGGGCCGCCCTTCTTCTTTGTCCGTTACCCTTGACGTCGTCCCCCATCGCCATCACTTCCCGTCGCCTCATGAGCACCCCGATCATCCCCGCCGAATGGGCCCCGCACCGCGCGATGTGGCTGGGTTTCCCCAGCCATGGCGAGCTGTGGCAGGAGGACCTCGAACCCGCCCAGGACGAGGTCGCCGACCTCGCCCGCGCCCTGGCCGGCCCGGGCGAGGAGCGCGTGCGCCTGATGGTCTGCGGCGACGAGGCCGAGGCCGCCGCCCTCAGGCGGCTGGACGGGGTCGCCGGGGTGGAGATCGTCCGCGCCCTGTTCGGCGACATCTGGCTGCGCGACACCGGCCCGATCTTCCGCGAGGACGGCAAGGCCATGGGCTTCCGCTTCAACGGCTGGGGCGGCAAGTACGACCTGGAGGGCGACGACCAGGTCGCCGCCCAGATCGCCGCCGCCTCCGGCGCGCCGCTGATCGCCAATGACTTCATCCTCGAGGGCGGCGCGGTTGACCACGACGGCTGGGGCACGGTGCTGACCACCCGCCAGTGCCTGCTCAACCCCAACCGCAACCCCGGCTGGGACGAGGCGTCGGCCGAGGCCGCCCTGCGCGAGGCCCTGGGGGCCCGCAAGGTGCTGTGGCTGGGCGACGGCCTGCGCAACGACCACACCGACGGCCATGTCGACAACCTGGCCCGCTTCGTCGCCCCCGGCGTCGTGGCCAGCCCGATCGCCTGGGGCAAGGCCGACCCGAACGCCGAGCTCTATGACGAGACCGCCCGCCAGCTGGCCGCCATGACCAGCCCGCGCGGCGCGCCGCTGCAGGTCATGCGCATTCCCTCGCCGGGCTGGATGGACGGCGACGGCGGCCCCGCGCCCGCCAGCCACATGAACTTCATCATCGCCAACCGCGCGGTGATCGTGCCCCTGTACGAGGACGAGAAGGCCGGCGCCTTCGCCGTCGACGCGGTCCAGAGCCTGTTCCCCGAGCGCAAGGCCATCGGCCTCTCGTCGAAAGCCATCCTGACCGGCGGCGGCTCGTTTCACTGCATCACCCAGCAGGAGCCCGCCTGACATGGCACGGACCCTCAGCCTCGCGGCGATCCAGACGAGCTATGGCTCCGACATGGACGCCAACATCCGCAAGACCGAGGGCTTCATCCGCCAGGCGGCGGCGGCCGGCGCCCAGGTGATCCTGCCCTCGGAGCTGTTCCAGGGCCCCTACTTCTGTGTCTCCCAGGAGGAGCGCTGGTTCGACACGGCGTATCCGTGGCGCGAGCATCCGGCGGTCAAGGCGCTGGTCCCCCTGGCCGGCGAGCTGGGCGTGGTCATTCCGATCTCGATCTTCGAGAAAGAGGGGCCCCACTACTTCAACAGCCTGGTCATGGCAGACGCCGACGGCGCGCTGCTCGGCGTCTATCGCAAGAGCCATATCCCCGACGGCCCCGGCTATCAGGAGAAGTACTACTTCCGGCCGGGCGACACCGGCTTCAAGGTCTGGGACACCCGCTTCGGCCGCATCGGCGTCGGCATCTGCTGGGACCAGTGGTACCCCGAATGCGCCCGGGCCATGACCCTGATGGGCGCCGAGGCCCTGCTGTCCCCGACCGCCATCGGCAGCGAGCCGCATGACGCCAGCCTCGACACCGCCCTGCCGTGGCGGCGCGCCATGCAGGGTCACGCGGTCAGCAACATCATCCCGGTGGTCGGCGCCAACCGCATCGGCTTCGAGCCGTGGGACGGCTATCCGAACGGCGGCCAGACCTTCTACGGCTCGTCCTTCATCGCCGACCATCGCGGGGATCTGGTCTCGCAGCTCGGCCGCGCTGACGAGGGACTGGTCAGCGCCACGGTGGACCTGGACTTCCTGCGCACCCACCGCGCCGCCTGGGGCTTCTTCCGCGACCGCCGGCCGGACCTCTACGGCGCCCTGGCCAGCCCGCGGCCGGCCTGATGATCGCCAGCGACCGCCTGATCCTGCGCAACTGGCGGCCGTCGGACCTTGAGCCCTGGGCGGCCATGAACGCCGACCCCGAGGTAATGGAGCACTTCCCGGCGACGCTGACCGCCGACGAGGCCGCCGCCATGCTGGCCGCCAACCAGGCGCTGATCACGGACAAGGGCTGGGGCCTGTGGGCGGTCGAGCGACGCGCCGACGGCGTCTTCCTCGGCTTCACCGGCCTGATGCCGCTGCGCGAGAGCAATCCACTGGCCCCCGGTGTCGAGATCGGCTGGCGCTTCGCCCGCCAGGCCTGGGGCGCCGGCTACGCCAGCGAGGCGGCCCGCGCGGCGCTGGCCTTCGGGTTCGAGCGGCTGGCCCTGCCGGAGATCGTCGCCTTCACGGCCACGGGCAACCTGCGCTCCCAGGCGGTGATGGACCGCATCGGCATGTCCCGCCGCGAAGACCTCGACTTCGACCACCCCGCGCTGCCCAAAGGCCATGTGCTGGAGCGGCATGTGGTCTGGGTGGCGCGGGCGCCACATTAGCGGGCAGCGCGCCGTCGACGCGCCCGGGGCGGGCGATCATGCCTTGACGCGTTGATATGTTATTTCATAACACTTGGCATCGCCCAGTTGCCGGAACCTGTCCATGTCCCTTCGTCGCCTCCTGTTCGCCGCCGCCTGCGGTCCGGCCCTGATCGTCACGCCCGCCCTCGCCGCCGAGGCGCCGCCGACCGACGTCGACCAGGTTGTGGTCACCGCCGCGCCGTTCGCCATCTCCATGGACTCGGCCACGACGAGCATCGAGGTGATCGGTCGCGACGCGCTGGACATCACCCCGCCCGCCGGGCTTGGCGACATGCTGTCCGGGGTGCCGGGGCTGCGGTCGAGCTCGTTCGGTCCGGGCGCAAGCCGGCCTGTGGTGCGGGGCCTGGCCGGTCCGCGCGTGCTGGTTCTGAACAACGGCGTCGGCCTGATCGACGCCAGCGCCCTGTCGCCCGACCACCAGGTGGCCTCGGACCCGGGCGAGGCCGAACGGATCGAGGTGCTGCGCGGCCCGGCGGCCCTGCTCTATGGCGGCTCGGCCATCGGCGGCGTGGTCAACATCATCGACGACCGCATCGCCCGCAGCGCGCCGGAGGCGGCCGTCTCCGGTCGCCTCAACGGCTCGGCCGGCTCGGTGGACGACAGCCGCTCCATCGGCGGCGCGCTGGTCTTCGGCTCCGGTCCGCTGGTCTTCACCCTCGACGGCATCCATCGCCAGAGCGACGACTACGAGATCCCGGCCTATCCGGAGTCCGCCCGCCAGCTGGCCGAGGAGGGCGAGACGGCCGAGACCCCGTTCCCCGAGCGGCTCGAGAACAGCGCCGTGGATCTGGACGCCATTGGCGCCGGCGTCAGCTGGATCGGGGCCGACGGCTATCTCGGCATCGCGGTGAAGCACACGGAGACGACCTACGGCGTGCCCGGTCACGCGCACGAGGAGCCGCCGGTCCCGCCGCCCGTCCCCGAGCCGGAAGAGTTCGTCACCATCGGCCTCGAACAGACCCGGGTCGACCTGCGGGGCGAATGGCGCGGCGCTCTCGGCCCGTTCGACACGGTCCGCTTCAGCGGCGGCTGGGCTGACTACACCCACACCGAGTTCGAGGGCGACGCGGTCGGCACCCGCTTCTTCTCCGACGGCTGGGAAGGCCGCCTCGAGCTGGTCCAGGCCGAGCGCGACGGCTGGAACGGCGCCGTCGGCGTCCAGGCCCTGAAGCGCGACTTCGACGCGGCCGGCGACGAGGCCTATGTGCCGCGCACGGAAATCTCCGAGATCGGTGTCTTCACCCTGCAGCGTGTGGACCTGGGCGCCTGGGGCGCCGAGGGCGGTCTGCGCCTGGACCGCCGCGAACTGAAGAGCACCGTCGGCGAGCGCGACTTCTCCGGCGTCTCGGGCTCAGTCGGCGTCTTCGCCCGCCCGGCGGAGGGCTGGTTCCTGGGCCTGAGCCTGTCGCGCACCACCCG
>JBIKTU010000248.1:0-4008 GCA_044347965.1 Caulobacter sp. | reverse complement strand
GCCTGAGCGCGCTGCAGGTTCAGCAGCAACTGGCCGTCATGGCCCTGGGCATCGCCAACCGCGGGCCGTCCATGCTGCTTCAGCTGTTCCGGTAGGGGCTACTCCAGCCGTCTTCCCGGCGAAGGCCGGAATCTACGAAACAGGGCTCCGGAACGCGGGTCAATCCGCCAGGGCGGTGGCCGGGCATGGGTCCCGGCCTTCGCCGGGAAGACGGATCGGGGGAAGGTCGCTGGCCATGCCGCCGCTCAGCCGATCCAGCGCAGCGCGCGCTGGAACAGGCCGATGGTCGTGGCGTGCAGGCGGTCGCCGGTCGCCTTCGGGGCCCGGCCGGCGCAGGCGCGGGCGTGGGTGCCCTCCAGGATGATGCCCAGCTTGTAGCAGGCCAGCACGGCGTACCAGTCGAGGGTCGACAGGTCGCGTGTGGTGCGCGGGCGGTAGTGCTCGACCAGCTCGTCCGCCGTCGGAAAGCCTGTCCAGGGCTGGACGCCCACGGCGCCGGGGGCCGGGGTCTCGCCCTCCGGCCAGGTGGCCATCAGCCAGCCGAGATCGAGCAGCGGGTCGCCGATGGTGGTCAGCTCCCAGTCGACGATGGCGGCCAGGTCGCCGCTGTCATGGCGATACATGACATTGGCCAGGTGATAGTCGCCGTGGATGATCCCCGGCTGAAAGGTCGAGGGCCGGTGCGCGTCGAGCCAGGCGGCCACGCGGTCGACGCCGGGAATTTCCGCCGGGCCGGTCCAGCCGTCGAATTCGGCATAGGAGTCGAGCTGCGCCTTCCAGCGGGCGACCTGGCGCTCGAGATAGTTGTCCGGCTTGCCGAAGCCCTCCAGCCCCAGGGCGCGGTAGTCGAGCGCGCCCAGGGCCGCGATCCCCTCGACCAGCGACAGACCCATGCGGCGGCGGATCGCCTCGGACCCGGCGTGCAGCGGCGGCAGGCCGGTGGTTGGATTGAAGCCGTCGATCGGCTCCATCAGGTAGAAAGCCGCGCCGATCACGGTCTCGTCGCCGCAGGCCGCGATCAGGCCCGGGTGCGGCACCTCGGTCCCGGCGATGGCCGCCAGGACCCGCGCCTCGCGCCGCATGGTCTCGTTGGAGTTGGCCCGCAGATGCGGCGGCGGACGCCGCAGCACATAGGACCGGCCCGCCCGGCTAAACTTCAACAGGATGTTCTGGGTGCCGCCGGCCAGCAGCACGGCGTCCTCAAGCGGGCCCGAGCCGAGGCCCTGCCCGTCCATCCAGGCGGCCACCGCCGCCAGATCCACGCCCGCCGTTTCCATCCACGCGCCCTCTCGGCGTCTCGTTCACGGATGAGACTTAGGGCGATTTACGCCAGGGGATGCAACGGCCTCCCGAGACGAGATGAATGTGTCGGACGGCGGAAGCCGTCTACCGATGGCCCTCCTCCTCGATGGAGGAGGGTTGGGTGGTGGTGTGGCCGCTGATCTGAAGGAAGCTCTCGGCGAGGCGCCGGCGCCGAACGAGCTTTCCCCGCCCCGCCGGAACTACACCACCATCCCCGACCCTTCCTCCATCGAGGAGGAAGGGAGCTCTCGTCAGGCGGCGGCGACGGCGGTCCGCGCCGCGGCCAGCCTCATGCGGGTCAGCAGGGTGCGTAGGCGCTCGTCGCGGCTGGGCCGCCACAGGATCGGTTGTCGACGCATCAGGACGCCTCCTCCAGGCTCTCGTCACCCACGTCCAGACCCTGTTCGCGGACCTTGCGGTAGAGGGTCGAGCGGCCGATGCCGAGGCGGCGCGCCACCTCGCTCATGTGGCCGGCGTAGATCTCGATGGCCAGCTGGATCAGCTCGCGCTCGATCTCTTCCAGCGGCCGGACGTGCCCGCGCGCGTCCAGAATGCGGACCGGAGCATCCTTGCCGATCTCGCTGATCAGGTCCTGGGCGCTCGGCAGCGGCCTGACCGGCTCGGCCGACGGCGCCTCGGGCGCGATCTTGACGCCGGAAATGGCCGGGAAGTCGTGCGGCTGCAGGAACGGCGCGTCCGACAGCACGATGGCCCGGTAGACGGCGTTCTCCAGCTGGCGGACGTTTCCGGGCCAGTCGAAGCCGGTCAGGATGGCCAGGGTTTCGGGCGAGGCGCCGGCGACGCGCTTGCCTTCCTCGACGTTGAACCGGGTCACGAAGTGGTCGATCAGGGCCGGCACGTCCTCGCGGCGCTCGCGCAGGGACGGCGCCTCGACCGGATAGACGTTGAGGCGATAGAACAGGTCCTCGCGGAAGCGGCCCTCGGCGACGGCATTGGCCAGATCGCGGTTGGTCGCCGAGACGATGCGGACGTCGACCCGCACCGAACGCTTGGCGCCGATCGGGTCGATCTCGCTCTCCTGCAGGGCCCGCAGCAGCTTGACCTGCATGTCCAGCGGCAGTTCGCCCACCTCGTCGAGGAACAGGGTGCCGCCGTCGGCTTCGCGGAACTTGCCCAGGTGCTTCTCCGAGGCGCCGGTGAAGCTGCCCTTCTCGTGGCCGAACAGGATCGACTCGACGAGGTTCTCGGGGATGGCGCCGCAGTTGACGGCCACGAACGGCTTGCCGGCGCGGTCGGATGTTCCGTGTACGGCGCGGGCGATGACTTCCTTGCCGACGCCGCTTTCGCCGGTGATCAGGATCGGGATCGAGGACTTGGCCGCCCGTTCGCCCAGCCGCTTGACCATGGTCATGGCCGGGCTGTCGCCGATCAGGTCCTTGAAGGTGGTGCGGCCGGACGAATGCTTCTTGAGGCGGTCGACCTCGGTGCGCATCTCGCCCATCGACAGGGCGTTGCGGATCGAGACGATGATGCGCTCTGGGCTGGCCGGCTTGACGAAGAAGTCCTGGGCCCCGGCCTGCATGGCCTTGACCACCGTCTCCACGCCGCCGCCGGCGGTGATGACGATCACCGGCTGGCCAAGGCCCCGGGCGCGCATCTCCTTCAGCGTGTCCTGGCCGTTCAGGCCAGGCATCTGCAGGTCGAGCAGCACCACATCGGCCGGCTGGCCGGTGGTCAGATGCTTGAGGGCTGAATCGCCGTCCTCGGCCTGGGCCACGGCAAAGCCCTCGCGTTCGAGAACCGCCTGGATCAGACGCCTTTGCGTCGGGTCGTCATCGACGACCAGGACCGTTTTGGTCATATGTAGAACCCACCGGAACCGGCGAGCGCCCGACATGGAGCGCCGCTCTTGTTGGTCCGGATTGATACAGGGCCGGAGTAAAGACCGGGTTTCGGAGACCTGAGTCGGGGGTTAACGCCGGCCGGGTCCGGGCCTAGGGTGACATCGCTTTCCACATGAGCGCCCCGTGACCGATCTGACCCGCCGATTCCTTGTCGCCGCCTCGCCCGCGCTCGGCCTTGCGGCTCCGGCGCGCGCGAACGCGGCGACCGTGCTGCCGCTCTGGCCTGGCGCGGCGCCGGGCGGCGAAGCCGTCACCGTCACCGAGGAGGTCGTCGAGCGGCCGCTGTCGCCCGGCGGGTTGCGCGACAGGATCGTCAAGGGCGTACGCCGGCCGACCCTGACCGTCTTCGAACCGGCGCGGCCGAACGGCGCCTCGCTGCTGATGACTCCGGGCGGCGGCTACAAGTGGGTGGTCATGGACAAGGAGGGCTACGAATGCGCCGAGCGCTTCGCGGCCGCCGGGGTCACCGTCTATGTCGCCAGCTACCGCCTGCCCGGCGACGGCTGGGCGGCCGGACCGGCCGTGGCGCTGCAGGACGCCCAACGGGCGCTGCGGCTGGTCCGGGCGCGGGCGGCGGCCAGGGGGCACGACCCGAGGCGTGTCGGGGTGATGGGGTTTTCGGCCGGCGGGCACGTCGCAGGTTGCCTCGGCCTGATGTGGGACCGGCCGACCTACGCCCCCGTCGATGACTACGACAGGCTGCCCGCGCGGCCCGACAGCACGGTGCTGGTCTATCCGGTGGCGACGATGAGCCCGCCCTTCGCCCACCCCGGCTCGCGGGAGCGGATGTTTGGCCCGTCTCCGACCCCGGAACTTGAGCGCGCCTGGTCGTTGGAGACCA
>JBIKTU010000010.1:0-13269 GCA_044347965.1 Caulobacter sp. | reverse complement strand
AATCCGTATCCGAACGCAGCCTCCTCGAAGGCCAGTCCGCTCCTGCCGGCGGACAGGCTGATCGCATATCTGCACGCACACTACGCCCGCCGCGGCTGTTTCGCCGCCCGCATCGACCGCCGCTGACGCGCGGGCGCGGCGACTGCTGACATCCTGTGTCAACAGATCACCCACCGGCTGGGCGCACCGGGCCGGCGTTCGTACATTGTTCTTGTGTTCATTCCGAGTCTGGGCGCTACATATCGTAGTTGCCGCCGTGCCCTTCCGCCGGCTGATGCGTTCCCGACAGGTCATGGCTGAACAACTGAATTTCATCCGCGTGCGCGGCGCGCGGGAACACAATCTCAAGGACGTCAGCGTCGACATTCCGCGTGGCGAGCTGGTCGTCATCACCGGCCTGTCGGGGTCAGGCAAGTCGTCGCTGGCCTTCGACACCATCTACGCCGAGGGGCAGCGGCGCTACGTCGAGAGCCTGTCGGCCTACGCCCGTCAGTTTCTGGAGCTGATGAGCAAGCCGGACGTCGACCTGATCGAGGGCCTGTCGCCGGCCATCTCGATCGAGCAGAAGACCACCAGCCGCAATCCGCGCTCGACCGTCGGCACGGTGACGGAGATCCACGACTACATGCGCCTGCTCTGGGCGCGAGTCGGGGTCCCGTACTCGCCGGCCACCGGCCTGCCGATCGAAAGCCAGACCGTCAGCCAGATGGTCGACAAGCTGACCGTCCTGCCAGAGGGCGAGCGTCTGTACCTGCTCGCGCCTGTCGTTCGCGGGCGCAAGGGCGAGTACAAGAAGGAGATCGCCGAGTGGCGGCGGGCCGGCTTCCAGCGGCTGAAGATCGACGGCGAGCTCTATCCGATCGAGGACGCGCCCGAGCTGGACAAGAAGTTCAAGCACGACATCGACGTCGTCGTGGACCGTCTGGTCACCAAGAACGGCCTTGAGCAACGCTACGCCGACAGTATCGAACAGGCCCTGCGGCTGGCCGACGGCATCGCGGTCGCCGAATGGGCCGATGTGAAGGACGGCGAGACGGAGCCGCGTCGCATCCTGTTCTCGGAGAAGTTCGCCTGCCCGGTCAGCGGTTTCTCGATCACCGAGATCGAGCCGCGCCTCTTCTCGTTCAACAATCCGTTCGGGGCCTGCCCGGTCTGCGACGGCCTGGGGGCCAAGCTGGCCTTCGACGCCGACATGGTCATCCCTGACAAGGACAAGAGCCTGCACAAGGGCGCCGTCGCCCCCTGGGCCAAGGGCCCCTCACCGCTCTACACCCAGACGCTGCAGGCGCTGGCGCGGCACTACGACTTCTCGATGGACAAGCCCTGGCATGCGCTGCCGGCCAAGGCCCATGAGGTGATCCTGCACGGCACCGGGGCCGAGAAGATCAAGTTCATCTACGACGACAACGCCCGAAAGTACGAGGTCAACAAGCCCTTCGAGGGCGTGCTGCCCAACCTCGAGCGGCGCTGGCGCGAGACCGACTCCGCCTGGGTCCGCGAGGAGTTGGGCCGTTTCCAGTCGGACACCCCCTGCGACGCCTGCCACGGCGCCCGCCTCAAGCCCGAGGCCCTGGCGGTCAAGATCGGCGGCAGGAACATCTCCGAGGTTTCGGGTCTGGCCATCCGGCCGGCGCGCGACTGGTTCATGGCTCTGAACGACAGCCTGAGCGAAAAGCAGATGGAGATCGCACGCCGGATCCTGAAGGAGATCAACGACCGACTGAAGTTCCTCGTCGACGTCGGGCTGGACTACCTGAACCTGTCGCGTGGTTCTGGAACGCTCTCCGGCGGCGAGAGTCAGCGCATCCGCCTGGCCAGCCAGATCGGCAGTGGCCTGACCGGGGTGCTCTACGTCCTCGACGAACCGTCCATCGGTCTGCACCAGCGTGACAACACCCGGCTGCTGCAGTCGCTGCAGGGCCTGCGGGACCTGGGCAACTCGGTGCTGGTGGTCGAACACGACGAGGAGGCCATCCTCACCGCCGACTACGTCATCGACATGGGCCCGGCGGCGGGCATCCATGGCGGCCGGATCATCGCCGAGGGCAAGCCCGCCGACGTGATGGCCAACCCCGCCAGCATCACCGGCCAGTACCTGACCGGCGCCCGCGAGATCGCGGTTCCGCAGCAGCGCCGCCCCATCTCGACCAAGCATGTGCTGCGCGTCACCGGCGCCACCGGCAACAACCTCAAGGGCGTGACGGCCGAGATCCCGGTCGGCACCTTCACCTGCATCACCGGCGTCAGTGGCGGCGGCAAGTCGACCTTTACCATCGAGACCCTCTACAAGGCCGCCGCGCGACGCCTGAACAACGCAAGCGACGCCCCGGCCCCCCACGAGAAGATCGAGGGGCTGGAGAACTTCGACAAGGTCATCGACATCGACCAGAGCCCGATCGGGCGAACGCCGCGCTCGAACCCGGCCACCTACACCGGCGCTTTCCAGCCGATCCGCGACTGGTTCAGCCAGCTGCCGGAGAGCAAGGCGCGGGGCTACGGCCCGGGGCGGTTCAGCTTCAACGTCAAGGGCGGCCGCTGCGAGGCCTGCCAGGGCGACGGACTGATCAAGATCGAGATGCACTTCCTGCCCGACGTCTACGTCACCTGCGACGTCTGCAAGGGCAAGCGCTACAACCGCGAAACGCTCGAGATCCTGTTCAAGGGCAAGTCGATCGCCGACATCCTGGACATGACCGTCGAGGAGGCCGCCGAGTTCTTCAAGGTGGTTCCGCCGGTGCGCGACAAGATGGAGACGCTGAAGCGCGTCGGCCTTGGCTACATCCACGTCGGGCAGCAGGCGACCACCCTTTCCGGCGGCGAGGCGCAGCGGGTGAAGCTCAGCAAGGAGCTGAGCCGCAAGGCCACCGGCAGGACGCTGTACATCCTCGACGAACCGACCACCGGTCTGCATTTCGAGGACACCCGCAAGCTGCTGGAAGTGCTCCACGAACTGGTCGACCAGGGCAACACGGTGGTCGTCATCGAGCACAACCTCGACGTCGTGAAGACCGCCGACTGGATCGTCGACTTCGGCCCCGAAGGCGGCGATGGCGGCGGCGAGATCGTGGCCGTCGGGACGCCCGAGAAGGTGGCGCTGAGCGAGGCCAGCTGGACCGGTCGCTATCTCGCCGACGTCCTCAAGCGGCACCGCGAGCGGGCCGGCGAAAAGCGCAAGCGCGCCTGACGCCCGCCCGGCGGCGTCATGAGAACACGTCGGCGGCGGCGGTGTCCTCTGTGGCGATCGCCTTGTAGATGCTCGGCGCGGGGGCATAGGCGACAAAGTGGATCGCCGTGCTGATCAGGCTGCTGATGACCACGGTCACACCCACGCTGATCGCGGTGATCACCATGTCCCCGCTCAGGACGCTCACCTGCCCGATCACCTGGATCACGGACTGCGCCATCGAGATCATGAAGATGAAGACGAAGGCCAGCAGGTAGGCGCCGAGGATCGGCCAGAACCGGCCACGGGTCAGGCTCCAGGATCCGAAGATGTTGATCCGGCCGGTCTGGAAGGTCTGGGCGCCGGCGAGCGAAAACTTCACCATCAGGAACAGCGCCAGGACGACGCCCAAAAGGGCGGCCAGCAGGATCCCGCCGATCATGGCGCCAATGCCGCCGGGAGACGGCGTCTCCCCGCCCGACGTCAGGGCGCCGAAGCCGACGGTCAGTCCGACGATCAGGGCGATGACCAGGTAGACACCGGTCCAGCCGAGAACCTGGACGAGCAGGACGACGGCCTGACGGAGTTCGTCGGCGCCGAGGCGCAGGTAGAAGAAGGCCTTCTCGTCAGGCCGCAGGATCGCGCGGTTCACCCCGGCGGACAACACCCCCGCGTAGACCAGGCCGACCGGCATACCGACCAGGATCAGCGGAATCATCGCCATAAGGAGGTTCATGACCACCTCCGGCGAGGGCTCTTCCGTATCGCCGAGCTGGGCCAGCGTCATGAAGTCGTCGCCCAGCAGAAGCAGCGCGGCGAGCGCAAAGAGCGCCAGGACGCCGAGACTGACCAGGGTCCAGACAACAACCACCATCGGTCGCTGGCGGATGATCCGGAAACCGGCAAAGGCGGCGTCCGTCGCCGAAAACGACCTCATCATGCAATCCCCCTGACGGACCCCGACGGCCTCGCTGCACGGGGGAGATGACCAGAGGACAGCGCGCTGGGCAACGCCTTGCCGACCTCGACCCGCGCGTGAAGCGCTAGCTGAACACTTCCGCCGGCGCAGGCTGGGCGAGCTGGCGATAGATCGTCGCCGCCGGGCCGTACATGACCATCATGGACAGCGCCGAAAGGAAGCCGCCGATCAAGATGTAGATGATCATGGCCGGCGTGAAATAGGCCGCCAGCGTGCTCATGTCCGGCTGGAACAGGCTCGTCACGCCGGCGAAGCCGCCGCCGAGCGCGATCGCCGCCGCAGCCTGCACCGCGAAGGCCAGAAGGAACACGACGATCAGCAGTATGATCGCCAGCAGATAGGCGCCGAGGATCGGCCAGAAGTGACCCTTCGTCAGAGCCCAGCTTCCGAAGATGTTCAGCCGGCCGGTGGCGAAGGTCTGTGTCAGCGCCAGGGAAAGGCGGATCGAAAGCCAGGCAACCAGCCCGATGGCGCTGACGCCGGAGATGATCCCGACGATGACCCCCGCGACCGCGCCGCCCGCCGCGGTCGCCACGCCGGTCAATATCCCGACCAGCATCATCGTCGCGAAGATCGCCCCCACCGTGATCAGCCACTGCACGATCATGACGAGGATCATCCGCAGTTCGTCGCCGCCGAGCTGGATGAAGGCGTTACGGTTGTCGTCGGGTCGAAGGACCATGCGGTTCACCGCCGCTGTCGCCACGCCGTAGTAGAGCAGCGTCAACGGCAGGGCGACGAGGTAGAACGGCGCCAGGGCTCCGAGGGACTGCAATGTCGCCTCCTGGTCGCCGGACTGGCTGGCGGCCTGCATATCCGCCATCGCCTGACCGACTGTCAGGATGGTGGCCGCCGAGGTCACCACCGACATGGCCAGAAGCAACAGGCCCCAGATCAGGACAATGCGCGGCCTGGCCCGCGCCAGGGTAAACCCCGAAAAGGCGGCGTCCGTCGCCGAAAAGGTGGCCATGGTTGTCCTGCTCCCCGCTGGCTTTCCAGTGGACGATCTCGTCCACCCTCGGTAGCAGTTTGATCAGAACGCCGCTTCGGCGGCAATGGCGGCGCAGACCGTCCCGGGAGAACAACCATGATCCTTTACGGTGAAGCCAATCCGGCTCCGAACCCGCGCCGCGTGCGCATCTTCATCGCCGAGAAGGGCATCGATCTGCCGGAGACGCGGGTCAATCTCCGCCAGCGGGAGCACAAGTCGCCGGAGCATCTTGCGCGCAACTCGCTGGGGCAGGTGCCGACCCTCGTGCTGGATGATGGCGCGGCGATATCCGAGACGGTCTCGATCTGTCGCTATCTGGAAGCGCTGCACCCGGACAAGCCCCTGTTCGGGACCACGGCGCTGGAGCAGGCGCAGATCGACATGTGGATCCGTCGGGTCGAGTTCCAGCTGATGACCCCGGTCGGCATGTTCTGGCGGCATGCCCATCCGCTGACCGCCGCGCTGCTGACGCAGTTCAAGGACTTCGGCGAATCGAACCGCGACCTCTACGCCCGGGCCTGCAAGTGGCTGGATCGCGATCTGGGCGACGGCCGGTCGCACCTGGCCGGCGACGCCTTCACCATGGCTGATATCGCCGCGCTAACGACGATCGACTTCGCGGCCTTCACGGGTCTTGAGATGCCGGAAGAGGCTCCCAACCTGCGCGCCTGGCACGCCCGCGTGTCGGCCCGGCCGAGCGCCGCGGCCTAGCTGGACTGGGCGGCGCCGCGGATCTGCTGAAGCACGCGGGCTGGCGCCGCGCAGAACACCACGACCCACAGGACGATCAGCAACGTAATGATCGCCTGTTGCAGGACGATGAGCCCGATCCCGGCGACGGCCTCGCCTTGCGTGATATGGGCGGCGCTGGGCTGGCTGAGCTCGCCCAGAAGGGAAAAGCCGCCGAGCAGCCGGGTCGAAACCAGGCTGAAGACCAGCGCCAGCAGCAGCACGCCACCGTAGAACAGGATGCTGAGCAGCAGCGTGGCGACCAGACGCCAGAACTCGCCGCGGGTGAGCATCCAGGCGCCGCGGATGTCGAGCCGCTCATCGGCGACAGCGACCGGTCCCGCAAGTGTCAGCCGGACAAACAGCCAGCCGACCAGGGCCAGCCCGCCCAGTGTGGCGACACCCCCGACCAGCCACTCCACCGGCCCGGACAACGACAGCGCGAACAGGGTCAGGACGCTGTACAGCCCGCTGGCGACCGAGAAGATCAGGACGATGATCAGGTAGAGGCCGAGCATGCGCAATTCGTCCGCGCCGAACTTGATATAGGCGAAGCTGCGATCCTGCGGACGCAGCACGGCCCGGAACACGGCGCCGGGCAGCACGGTGACCAGCACAAGCGCCATCGCCAGCACGACCAGGATCCACGGACCAAACCGTGCCAGCAACTGATCGATGTCCCGTTCGCCGCCGCCATGGGTCGCCGCCTGCAGCGTGCCCAGGTTCGGCAGCAGCAGGATGAGCACCATCGCGATCAGCGAAAGGAAGTAGATGCCCGTCCAGCTCAGGATCAGCAGCGGCTTGTCGCGGACGATCCGGAAACCTTCAAATGCGGCGTCGAGCGGCTTCAAGGCGCCCATCAGACGGGGCTCCCGACGCTCAGCTTTCGATAGATGTGAGCCATTGCGCCGACGAGGATCGGCTGGATGAAGAAGACGCCGATCACCCCCACCGCCAGGGTGGCGAGCACGCCGGAGGCCGGATCACCGACCAGCACGCCGAACTGCTGCGCCAGGATCAGCAGCAGGAAGACCGGCGCCCGGACCACCAGCCATACGGCGGCCAGCCGCAGCGCGACGCCCCGGGTAAGCGGCAGGGTCGAGAAGACGTTCACGCCGTTGCGCGCGGCGGTCATCGGCGCGGCCATGGAGAACCGCGCCCAGATCAGCAGCATCGAGGCGAGGATGACGACCATGCCAATCGTCAGCACCAGCCGGGCCTGGCCGCCCAGCGCGGCGTACAGCTCCGGAAGGGTCTGGACCTGAGGCGGCGGCGCCCCGTCGGACACGGCCGCGATGAGCACGAACATCAAGAACATCGCCACGATCATCATGACCAGGAAGACGACCCCGATCAGCAGGTTGACGAGAAAAAGCCGCCCCTCGAGCGCGCCCCACTGGAAGCCCAGCGGACGATTTACCGCCGCGCTCTCGGCGCCCAGGTCGGCCAGCGCGATCCGGTAGTAGACAGCATGCGCCATGAGCAGCGCGAGGAACTCGCCGCCCGCGCCGATCATCACCAGGGTCGGTTGCCCCGTCGCCGCCAGGGACGAGGCGACCGCAGCGACAGCCAGGGCGCCGACAGCCTTGCGCCAATGGGTCCGCCAGAAAGCGAAACCCTCCGCCACGGCCTCCCGGATCGAGAAACGCGCCTGCGCCATTGGTCCCCTCGCGCGTCCCTGCGCACCTGTTCTTCAGGCGTGACTTAAACCCTGCTTCGCCCCCGCTGGCGACAGGATTTGGATATCAGACGGACGGCTTGTGCCCGGACAGTTGCCGATAGGCCTCGGCCCAGGGCGCGGCGAGGATGGTGGTGACCACGGCGCCCAGCAATGCGCCGACCAGCGCCATGCCGACGGCCCAGGGCGCGAGTTCGGCCATCCAGATCGAGGCATCCTGCGCGAAGAAGGCGCTGGCCGCCGCCTCGTCCAGTCCGCCCTCCCCCAGAAACGCGAAACTGGCGACGACCAGCAGCGCCAGGAGGGCCAGTTCAAGCGCCAGCACGATGCCGATGAGCAGCAGGCCGACGCCGATGAGCCGCCAGGTCTGTCCGCGGGTCATGGCCCAGGACTCGAGCAGGCGGAACCGCTGCTCGGCAAAGGTCATCGGCAGCGCCATCGAGAAGCGGACGAACAACCAGCCGAGCACCGCCACCGCAATCAGCACGGCCGCCAGCATCGTCGGGATCACCGCCAGGAGATTTCCCTCCGTTCCCATCGCCAGGACCATCAGGAGTGGAACCAGCACGGCGCTCAGGGGGATCATCACGACGAACGACAGGATGCCGAAGACCACGATGATCAGCGCCAGCCAAAGCTCGCGCGCGCCCACGCGGAGATAGGCCCAGCGGCTGTCAGCCGGTTCCAGCACCGCGCGGAACACCGCCGCGGTCAGGATCGACCGGACCGCCAGACTGGTCACCAGCAGCACCGGCTGCATCGCGAAGGCGGCCGACATCGCCGGCACCAGCGCATCCGGCGACGGCTCGATGCCGCTCGCGTCCATACGGGCGATCTCGGCGACGGCGCCCAGAAAGGCGCTCATCAGCCCGGCTGCCGGCAGCACGCCGAGGAGCAGCAGCAGGCCCGCCCAGGCGAGCACGGCGACCGGATGTCGGACGATGACGCCGATACCGGCGCCCGCTGTTCTTGCAACGTCGATCACGGCCATCGACCCCTCCCGAAACAACGACCACGGCGAGAGGACCACAACCAGCTCCGCAGCGCCACTGTGACGAAAAGATCAACGCTTTCCCTCACGGCGGGCACGGCCTATTTCTCCGCGCATGACCCTCAACCCCATTCATGTCATCGGCGGCGGCCTCGCCGGTTCCGAGGCGGCCTGGCAGATCGCCAACGCGGGCGTGCCTGTCGTGCTCCACGAGATGCGCCGCGACGGCGTCCGCACCGACGCCCACCAGACCGACGGTCTGGCCGAGCTGGTCTGCTCCAACTCGTTCCGGTCCGATGACTGGCAATACAATGCCGTCGGCCTGCTCCATGCCGAGATGCGCCGCTGCGACTCGATCATCATGGCCTGTGGCGACCTCCACCAGGTCCCCGCCGGCGGCGCCCTTGCCGTTGATCGGGACGGCTTTTCCGCCGAGGTGACGGCGCGGCTTCAGGCTCATCCGCTGGTCACCATCGTGCGGGAGGAAATCGCCAGCCTGCCGCCGGCCGATTGGGACAGCGTCATCATCGCCACCGGCCCCCTCACCTCTCCGGCCCTGGCCCAGGCGATCCTCGATCTGACGGGCGAGGACGCGCTCAGCTTCTTCGACGCCATCGCGCCGATCATCCATTTCGACTCCATCGACATGACCAGGGCCTGGCGGCAGTCGCGCTACGACAAGGAAGGCCCAGGCGGCGACGCGGCCGCCTACATCAACTGCCCGATGGACAAGGACCAGTACGACGCCTTCATCGACGCGCTGCTGGCCGGACCGAAGTCAGAGTTCAAGGAGTGGGAGAACGTCCCCTACTTCGACGGCTGCCTGCCGATCGAGGTGATGACCGAACGCGGTCGCGAGACGCTGCGCCACGGACCGATGAAGCCGGTCGGGCTGACCAACGCGCACAATCCGACGGTCAAGGCCCACGCCATCGTCCAGCTTCGCCAGGACAACGCGCTCGGCACCCTGTGGAACATGGTCGGCTTCCAGACCAAGCTGAAGCACGGCGCCCAGACCGACATCTTCCGCATGATTCCCGGTCTGGAGAACGCCCAGTTCGCGCGGCTCGGCGGCCTGCACCGCAACACCTTCATCAACAGCCCGCGCCTGCTGGACGAAAAGCTGCGGCTCAAGGCCGACACCCGCCTGCGTTTCGCCGGCCAGGTGACGGGCGTCGAGGGCTATGTCGAGAGCGCGGCGCTGGGCCTTCTGACCGGCCGCCTGGCCGCCGCCGAGCGGTTGGGCAGGCCGATCCCGACTCCGCCGCCGACCACCGCGCTAGGGGCCCTGGTCGCCCCTATCACCGGTGGGCATCTGGACGGCGGCAAGCACAGCTTCCAGCCGATGAACATCAACTACGGCCTGCTGCCGCCCATGGAGGCGCCGCGCAAGGACGCCGAGGGGCGCAAGCTGCATCCCGGAGACCGGGGGCGGGCCAAGAAGCGCATGCAAAGCGAACGGGCCATCGCCGACCTCGAGGGCTGGCTGGCGGGCGAGGCTATGGTCGCCGCGGAGTAGGCTCAGATCCGGCCGGTCATCACCGCCAGGAAGACCCGCAGGCGCTTCTCCAGCGGCCCGGGCGATGCGCCTCGGGCATAGCGGCGGGCCAGGACGGCGTGCGCCACCGCCGGGAAGGCCGCCACCGGCAAGGCCTTCAGCGGCTCCCGCGCGGCGGCCAGCGCCTTCAGCGCCGCCGGCGGATCGACTTGGGCGAGGCCGACGGCGCGCGCCGCCTCGGCGACATGGTCAGCGGTGGCCTCCGTCGAGAGGCGGCGCGCGGCCAGGGCCATGACCAGCCCCTCGGTGGCGTCGATGTGGGCGATCAGCGCGGCCCCGGCCTTCGGCTCGTCCAGATCGCCCAGCCGCGCCTCGGCCAGAGCCGCCAGAGGAACCGCCGGCAGGGCGCCGGCGGCGATCGCCTTGAGGACCGGATGAGGTCGCACCGGCCGGCCCTCGGCGATCTCCTCGAGGCCTTCCCGCCACCAGGTCATGCGGATCTCGCCCATCAGAGGATCGGACACCAGATGCGGGATCCGGGTCAGTTCATGATCCAGCGCATAGAGGGCGATCAGATCGGCGCGCGCGGCGGCGTCGGCCACGAACCGGCTGGAGAGCCAGCGGTCCGTGGCTTGGTCGCGGACGGTGATGTCGAGGTCGTCGGCCATACCCTTACGAAAAAGGCCCGCCGGAGCGATCCAGCGGGCCTTCTCCAACCGAGGCGCGCGGACTAGCCGAACAGCGTCTGGTTCATGGTCATGGCCGTCAGCATCGGGATGCTGAGCAGCAGGTTGGTGCGCGAGAACAGCATGGCGGTGCGGCCGGCCTTGGCCTTGGCGTCCGCGTCGGCCTCGACGATGCCTAGAGCGATCTTCTGGTTCGGCCAGATGAAGGCCCAGACGTTGATGAACATGATCGTGGCCAGCCACATGCCGATGCCGATCATGGTGAAGCCCTTGTCGACGGCGGGATCGTAGCCGCCGGCCAGGCCAAGGGTGATCGCCTCGACCGCGTAGCTGTGGCCGCGGTTAAAGGCGAGGATCATGCCCATGACCCAGGTCGCGAGGGCCGCCCAGCGGAACCAGAACAGCGCTTCCGGCGCGATGTACTTCGACACCGCAGGCTTCAGCTCGGCCGGGATGGTCGGCATGACGCGGATCTGCACGAAGTTGAAGTAGTAGAGCAGGCCGATCCAGAGGATGCCGAAGAAGGTGTGCATCCAGCGGAACACCGCCTGCCAGAACGTGGCTTCCAGCCCGTGCGCGCTGGTGGAGTACGCAAACACCATGACCAGCGCGAGCAGCACGCTGACGATGACGGTGTTGCGGAAATTCGAGAGAAGAGCACCCATCGTCCAACCCCTTGGAGATTCCTACCTTGGAGGTCAGCTATAGGCCGGTTCGCGCGGGCCGGTAAAGGCTTCGGCCCGCCTGTCCATGATCTGGATCAAACCGCGATCAACGCCGCCGCGACGCGGCGCCCCTCGGACGCCACCACATTGTAGGTGCGGGAGGCGGCCTCGGTGGACATGAACTCCAGTCCGATGCCGGCCGCCTTCAGGCCGTCCCGCAGGGCGCGGGGCGGCAGCCCCTGGGTCAGGCCCGTGCCCAGCAGCACGAATTCCACCGCGCCACGACTGGCGAGCACCTCGGTGAAGTCATCGAGGGTCAGCGCCGCCAGCGAGCTGGCCGCCCAGGGGCGGGCCACGTCGTCGAGGATCAGCAGCGAGCCGGGCCGCCAGTCGCCCGAGACCCGGAACCCGCCGCCGCCCCAGGCGTCGACCGAGGGCGGCTGGCGCAACCCGGCCATCAGGGCCGCGAGGCGGCGCCGAACGTGATCGGCGTGGCCTCTTCCTCACCCCGCTTGACGCCCCACAGCAGGATCACGGGCGCGGCGACATAGACCGACGAATAGGTGCCCAGCGTGATGCCGAAGATCATAATGACCGCGAAGCCGAACAGCGCGTCGCCCCCGAAGACCGCCAGCCCGGTGAGCGCCATGATGGCGGTAAGGCCGGTGATGATCGTGCGCGAGAGCGTCTCGTTGATCGACAGGTCGATAACCTCGCGCAGCGGCATCTTCTTGTACTTGCGCAGGTTCTCGCGAAGGCGGTCGAAGACCACGACGGTGTCGTTCATCGAATAGCCGATGATCGTCAGGATGGCCGCGATGGTGGTCAGGCTGAACTCCATCTTGGTCACTGCGATCAGGCCGAAGGTCAGAATCACGTCGTGGAACAGCGCGACCACCGCGCCGAGCCCGAACTGCAACTCGAAGCGGAACCAGATGTAGACCAGCATCAGGCCGATCGCGACCAGCAGGGCGGTGATGCCGCTGGTGAACAGCTCGCCGGACACCTTGGCGCCAACGGTGGCGTCATTGGTGAAGCGGATGTTCGGCAACGCCTTCTGCAGGGTGGCGCGCACATCGCTCTTCACGGCGTTGGCGTTTTCACCCTCCTTGGTCTCGAAGCGGACCATTGCGGAAGAGCCGTCGCCGTAGGCCTGGACCTGGACATCGCCCAGGTTCTTGCCCGCGAGAGACTTGCGAACGACGTCGAGCGGAATTTGCTGGCCGCCGGAAGGGGCGGCGGCGCTGCCCGCGGCCGGCGGCGGCGAGGTGGTGAACTCCAGGATCGTGCCGCCGCGGAAATCGATGCCGCAGTTCAGGCCCCCGCAGGGCGGCTGGAACGGAAACAGCACCACCGCCAGCGAGGCGATCGTCAGAAGGATCGATACTGCTCCGGCAAGCTTCGAGAAATCGACGAACCGGAAGTTCGTCTTCACCGGCAGGATCTTGATGAGAGGCCAGAAGGTCATGGTTCGAACCTCACGCGATCGGCAGCGTCTTGGGACGCGCCGTGCGGTACCAGACGGCGAGGAGGACCTGGGTCACCAGGACGGCGGTCAGGACCGAGGTGAACACCCCGATCGACAGCGTCCAGGCGAAGCCGCGCACGGGTCCCGCGCCAAAGAAGAACATGATGGCGGCGGCGATCAGCGTCGTCAGGTTGGCGTCGATGATTGTCTCCATGGCGCGTGAGAAGCCCGCCTCCATGGCGGACAGCACCGGTCGCCCGGCCCGCACCTCGTCGCGCATGCGCTCGTAGATCAGAACGTTGGCGTCGACGGCGACGGCCAGCGTCAGGATCAGGCCGGCGATGCCGGGCAGGGTCAAGGTCGCCTGGGTGGCGCTCATCGCGGCGATGATCATCAGGCCGTTGATGACCAGCGCGATCAC
>JBIKTU010000247.1:0-4020 GCA_044347965.1 Caulobacter sp. | reverse complement strand
GCGTTTTGCCCTGCCGCGCCGCGCAATGCCGCGATGCGAACAGGATCGCCCGAGGCGCCGGGCGCCGTGTCGTCCATGGGTGCGGCAGCTACTTCTTCCGACTGCCTTTCAGCGCCGTGACCTCCTCGGGCGACAGCTTGCGGAGCTTGGTGAGGTGGCAGGTCTGGGACCCGATCGTCGAGGGGACGATCAGGTCGACGTCCAGGCCGTCGCATATCGAGATCCCGCCACCGCGGGTGCGGACGCCGATACTCACCGCCGTGTCCAGGTCCGGACAGTGGGCGAACAGTTCCGCGCGGTAGACGTCCCTCAGGCCGACCTCGAGATAGACGGCGTCGTCCCTGTCGGTGCTCCAGCCATTGACCTGACTGGCGAGGAAACACGTGCGCGACGAAGCGGGGCGAGCCGCCGGGTCCGGCGCCGCCACGGCGGAAGCGTTCGCGGCGACAAGGCCAAGGCCGACAACGGCGGCAAAGGCGGCGATGCGTTTCATCATTTCGGAAGCTCCTGGATACGGCTACCGTCCCTACGGGACCATAGCGCGGACGGGGCGTCAGGACGAGGATCGTCGCGCCGCCCTGGCCTCGAACCGCGCCGGATCGACCGCGGCGGCCAGGTCGCCCGGCAGCGGGGACGCGGCGCCCAGGGCCATGGCCGCGACATGCTCGGCCAGCAGCGGCGCGGTGCAGAACCCGCGCGAGCCAAGGCCGCCCAGCACGAACAGGCCCGGCGGAGCGCCCTGTGCGGGCCCGGCGACCGGCAGGTGATCGGGCGTCGTCGCCCTGACCGCCGCCCGTCCCTTGACCACGGTCACCGCCAGCCGCGCCGCGAGGCCTGGCAGCCCTTTGGCCAGCTGGCCGCGATTGCGGTCATGGTCAGCCTGATCGACGCCTTCGTCGTCGCGATCGCGGTCGAAGGTGGCCCCGTACAGCAGGCCGTTTCGCGTCGGCACGGCGTAACCGCCCCAGGACACGGCCAGCGGCAGGGATGCGCCGGCCACGATGGAGACCTGCCCCCTGACCGGCTGCAGGACAATGCGATCCCAGAGCCGGCCGGTCCGGTGGCCGGCGGCCAGGCAGACGATATCGGCCCTGCCGATCATCCGCCCCTCGGCGTCCAGAAGCGCCCAGTCGTCCGCGTCCCGGCGAAGGGCTGCGACCGCGTTGGATCGAACCGCCGGCGCCCAGCGGCCCAGCAGGCCGCGGGGCTCGATCACCAGCCCGTCGCGGAAGCGGACGCCGCCGGCGGTCGCATCGCCGAGGGTGGCGGTCGTGGCGGTCGGATCTTCAAGCGTCAGGGCGCCGGGCTCGTAGAGGTCGCTGCCCGCGACCCTGCCGAACCGGGCCGCGTCGCGGTCATCCTGTTCCAGGAGAAGAGCGCCGCGCGACAGGACCACGGCCGCGCCCTCCTCCGCGTAGAGATCGGCGGCCCGGGCGAAGGCCTGGGCATAGAGGCGCCCGGCCGGGCCCAGCCCGGCGTCCAGCCTGGGCGTGACCAGCGCCGCGGGATTGCCGGAGGCGCCGCCGCCGGGGCCGCGCGGATCGAACACTGTCGCCTTGATCCCAAAGGCCGCGAAGGCGCGGGTCAGCGAGGCCCCGGCCACGCCGGCGCCAAGAATGGCCACCGTTGGCGTTGGCGGGGGCGGCGGCGCGTCGCCGGGCAGGCGGGCTTCCAGCCGCTCGCGCTTGCGTCCGAAGCCGGGACGTTTGTCGACGGTGAAGCCGGCGCTCGCCAGGCCCCGGCGCACGGCCCCGGCGACAGTGAAGGTCGCCACCCGGGCGCAGGGCGCGCTTCGCGCGGCCACCAGGTCGAGAACCTCCTGGCGCCACATGGCTGGATTGGTCGCGGGCGAGAAGCCGTCGAGGAACCACAGGTCGGCGCGGCCGGACCAGGCCGTCAGCGCCTCGGCGACCTCCAGGATGGCCACGTCGATGACAGCGTCCAGGCCGGGCAGGTCGATGCGATGGAATCCGCGCGCCTGGCGGGGCCAGCCCGCCAGCAGCGGCTCGACAACCGCTGACAGCTCCGGCCAGCGGCCCAGCGCCCGGGCCGCGTCCTGGCGGGTCATCGGGTGGGCTTCGACCGAGAAGATATGGAGCCGGCCCCCCGGCGGCCGCTCCCGCGACCAGAGGTCCAGCAGGGCGGCGATGTTCAGGCCAGAGCCGAAGCCCAGTTCGGCGACCGTGAAGCGCTCGCGGCCGCGCCAGGCGTCCGGCAGGCCGCCGCCGGCCAGGAAGACGGCCCGCGTCTCGGCCAGGCCGTCCTCAGCGGAGAAGTAGACGTCGCCATACAGGCCTGACCGGGGCAGGCCGTCCTCATCCCAGACGAGACCTGGCCCAACGAGGCCTTGGTCGACGGGGCTGCTCGGCGTCACGGTCATGAGCGTCCAAAAGAAAAGGGCCGCCCGGTGAGGGCGGCCCTTCCCATAGCGCGTCTCGCGAGGAGAAGCTTACTGCGCGGCCGGAGCGGCCGGAGCAGCGGCGGCCGGAGCAGCAGCGGCGGCGGCGTCAGCCGGAGCAGCGGCGGCGGCGTCGGTCGCGGCGGTCGCGGCGGCGTCGGTCGCGGCGGCTTCAGCGGCCGGAGCTTCCGTGGCGGCGGCTTCAGCGGCCGGAGCGGCGGCTTCTTCGGCCTTTTCAGCGGGCTTGCCGCAGGCGGCGACGGACAGAGCGGCGACGGCGGCGCCGGCGACGAGAAGCTTACGGAGCATATCGGAGGTCATTTTTCGGTCCCCTGTGAGGAGTTTTCACGCGCTCCTGCGGGGGAGCGCAGGGGAAGACTACGCAGCGATTATCACGGGGCGCAAGCGTACTTCTCACGCTCGCGTGATCACATTTTTCGCTTGCTGCGGTGCGTCATGCCTCGTTGGGTATGTTGGACAGGGCTTCCTCGAGTTCGAGGAAGCTGGGCTGGGCGCCGGAGGGGACGCTGCCACGGCCGATCTCGACCGAAATCTGGGCCGCGTTGCCGTGCAGGTGGGCGACCAGCACCGACTGGATGATTCGGTAGAAGGCGCCGTCCTCGTCGATGACGTTCTGCAGGCGCGAGGACATCGGGCCGATCAGGCCGTAGGCGAGGAAAACGCCCAGGAAGGTGCCGACCAGGGCGCCGCCGATCATGCCGCCGAGCACCTCGGGCGGCTCGGTGATCGAGCTCATGGTCTTGATGACCCCGAGCACGGCAGCGACGATGCCCAGGGCCGGCAGGGCGTCCGCCATGTTCTGCAAGGCATGCGGCGCGGCCGAGGCCTCGTGGTGATGCTTCTCGATCTGCTTTTCCATCGCGTCCTCGACCTGGTGGGGATCCTCCAGGTTCATGGTCATCATCCGCAGCGTGTCGCAGATGAAGTCGACGGCGAAGTGGTCCTTCATGATCTTCGGGAAGCGGGAGAAGATCGTGCTCTCGTGAGGCTTTTCGATATGGCTTTCGAGGGCGATCACGCCCTTGGACTTCATGGTCTTGGTCAGCAGGAAGAGCAGCGACAGCAGGTCGCGGTAGTCGGAGGCCTTCCACTTCGGGCCGGCGAACACCTTGCCGAAGCCGCCGATCGTCGCCTTGATCACCGTCAGCGACTGGGAAATCAGGAAGGCGGCGATGGCCGCCCCGAAGATCGCCATCAGCTCGTACGGCAGGGTCTTCAGGATCACGTCCATCTTGCCGCCGTGCAGCAGGTAGCTGCCGAAGACCATGGCGAAAAGCATCACGATGCCGATGATCTGGAACATGGGTAGTCCGTCGCCCCGCGAGGTTAATCGGGGAACCATCGCGGTTAATGCTTAATGGCCGGTGAGCGCGCGGGCCGTTGCGCCCGGGATTTGGCGGGCCTAACAGTGCCGGAATGAAGGACGCCGAGAGCAAGACCCAGCCGCGGTTGCACCCGCGCTCCTTCGCCATCCTGTTCGCGGTCTCCGTGGTCGTGGCGATCGGCAACACCGGCCTGATGTCCATCCTGCCGGCGATCGGCCGCGAGATCGAGATTCCGGACGCCTACATGGCGGCGATCTTCTCCCTGTCGGCCCTGCT
>JBIKTU010000246.1:0-4024 GCA_044347965.1 Caulobacter sp. | reverse complement strand
CTTCGGCAGGCGCAGGAACCATTTCGGAGCCACGGCCATGACCTGATCCACGAAGGCGGTGGCGTCCTTGAGATAGGCGGCCTTGCCCTCGGGCGTGTTGGGGTACTGGAACTTCGGATCGGTCTTCAGCAGCTTGAAGAAGTCCTGCAGCGAGCCCTTGAAGCCCACCTCGTCCATGATGGCCCGCATCTCGGCCTGGATGCGCGTCAGCTCGTCCAGGCCCGTCTGGTGGACCTCGTCGGCGGTCATGTCCGTCGTGGTCGAGACCTTCAGCCGCCAGGCGTAGTAGGCCTCGCCGTCGGGCAGGGCCCAGACGCCGTCGGCGCCCTTCGACAGCGGCCGGATCTTCGCCTGGGTGGCGATGAACTGCTCATAGCCTTCGCGGAACGGCCCGGTCAGCGCCGCCTTGCCCTCGGCCAGCAGGGCCGCCTTGACGTCCTCGCCGGCGGTCAGGGCGGCGACCTTCTTCCTGAAGTCCGCCCACAGGGCGCAGTCCGGGCCGTCCGTGAACGGCGCGCCGCTGATCACCTTGCGGGCGTCAGCCTCGACCGGCGCGAAGGTGAAGTCGGGCGCCACGACGCCGCCGCGCGCCCGCTCCTCGAGGTCCGTCGACACCTCGGCCATGACCCGCTTCACATCGACCAGACGCGAGACATAGGCGCGGGCGTCCTCGACGCTGTCGACGCGGTGCTGGTTGATCAGGAAGGTCGCAATGGCCCCGGCGGGGCTGCCCATGCCGGTCGCGATGTAGCCGTGGTTGCGCCAGCGGAAATCGCCGCGCTGGGTCACGACCTGGTTCTCGAACAGCCGCCAGGACAGTCGCGAGGCCTGACTGAGTTTCGCCGGGTCGAAATCGGCCTTCATCGTCGCCAGCTGACCCTCGGCCAGCGCCAGGTCCATCTTGTCGCCGACGACGCTGTAGTCATCGAGCGCGCCGTACTTCTCCTTGCGGCCCAGGCTGGTCAGGGTCTGCGGGCTGAGCGCGGCCCGCGCCTCGAAGGCCACGTCGAGGAAGGCGTTGAAGCGGGCGTCCTCGGACTCCGCGGCCCGCGCCGTCGAGGCCAGGGGACCGGTCAGCGCCAGGCCGGCGAGGGCGTGGCGGCGGGTGAGGGTGAAGCTGGTCAAGACGCGACTCCGGCGGATTGGGACGCGGCAGGAGTCCACAGTTCCGGCCGTCTGTCATCCGTCGTCCATCAAAAGCCCTCCTCCTCGATGGAGGAGGGTTGGGTGGTGGTGTGGCCGCTGATCCGAAGAGGAGGGCTCAACGGGCTCGGCGCCATCCTGAGATCGCCCAGCAACGCCGCGAATTCACCACCATCCCCGACCCTTCCTCCATTGAGGAGGAAGGGGGAAGTGGGCCCCGGCATCAGAGGCACATCCTTGCCCGGCGGCCCATGCCCCGCCGCCCGAAGCGCACATTCCTTGCGCCCCACTGGACGAGAGGGGTTCCTGCGTCCTACATCCCCGGCATGTCCGGCAAGACCCTCTACGACAAGATCTGGGACGCCCATGTCGTCGCGACCGACGGCGAGGAGGCGATCCTCTACATCGACCTGCACCTCATCCACGAGGTGACGACGCCCCAGGCCTTCGCCGGCCTGCGCGCGGCCGGCCGCAAGGTGCGCCGGCCCGACCGCACCCTGGCCGTGGCCGACCACAACACCCCGACCGAGAAGCAGGCGCTGGGCGTCGACGCGGTCGAGGACGAGGAGGCCCGGCTGCAGCTGCAGACCCTGGGCCGAAACGTCGCCGACGCCGGGATCGAGTATTTCCCGATGGGCGACATCCGTAATGGCATCGTTCACGTCGTCGGTCCCGAACAGGGTCGCACCCAGCCGGGCATGACCGTGGTCTGCGGCGATTCCCACACCTCGACCCACGGCGCCTTCGGCGCGCTGGCTCACGGCATCGGCACCTCCGAGGTCGAGCACGTCCTGGCCAGCCAGACCCTGCGCCAGCGCAAGTCGAAGAACATGCGCGTGGTCATCGACGGCAAGGCGGGTCCCGGCGTCACCGCCAAGGACTACGCCCTGGCCGTGATCGGCGAGATCGGCACCGCCGGCGGCACCGGCTTTGTCATCGAGTTCGCCGGCAAGGCCATCCGCGACCTGTCGATGGAGGGCCGCATGACCCTCTGCAACCTGACCATCGAGGGCGGCGCGCGCGCGGGTCTGATCGCGCCCGACCAGAAGACCTTCGATTACATCATGGGCCGTCCGGCGGCGCCCAAGGGCGCGGCCTGGGACATGGCGGTGTCCTACTGGAAGAGCTTCGTCACCGACGCCGACGCGGTCTTTGATCGCGAGGTCCGGCTGGACGCGGCGAGCATCGCGCCGACGGTGACCTGGGGGACCAGTCCCGAGGACGTCGTGCCGGTCACCGGCGTGGTGCCCGACCCCGCGACCTTCGCCACAGCCGACAAGCGCGCCGCCGTCGAACGGGCGCTGGACTACATGGGCCTGACCGCCGGCCAGCCGATCACCGACGCCCGCATCGACCGGGTGTTCATCGGCAGCTGCACCAACAGCCGCATCGAGGACCTGCGCGCCGCCGCCGCCGTGGTCCAGCGCGCCTTCCTCGAAGGCCGGCTGGTCGCGCCGCATGTGCGGGCCATGGTCGTGCCGGGCTCGGGCCTGGTGAAGGAACAGGCCGAGGCCGAGGGTCTGGACGCCCTGTTCAAGGCCGCCGGCTTCGACTGGCGCGAGCCGGGCTGCTCGATGTGCCTGGGCATGAACCCCGACAAGCTGGCGCCGGGCGAGCGCTGCGCCTCGACCAGCAACCGGAATTTCGAGGGCCGTCAGGGCCGCGGCGGCCGCACCCACCTGATGAGCCCGGCCATGGCCGCCGCCGCCGCCATCGCCGGCCATATCGTCGACGTGAGGGATTTCCTGTAACTTGACCAAGTTGGTCAAGGGGCGGACAATGATCCCATGAAGCAGGTCAATCTGTACGAGGCCAAGACCAACCTCTCCGCGCTGGTGGAAGCCGCCGCGGCCGGGGAAGACGTGGTCATCGCCAGGAACGGCAAGCCTCGCGCGGTGATCGTCTCGCTGGAGCGGGCGCCGGCGCCCCCCCGTCTCGCGCCGCGGTTGGGTGTCTATGACTCGGAAGGCTATAAACTTCCCGAAAACTTCAACGATCCCGATCCGGAGATCGAGGCGATGTTCTATGGCGCCGACGAGCCTGAAGCGTGAGTGTCTACCTCCTCGACACCGACGTCGTGCTGACGTCCCTCTTCGACTCCTCGAGGCTGGCCTCGCGCACGCGGGAAGTCCTGTCCGATCCAGGACAACAGCGTCGGGTCAGCGTTGTCAGCGCATTCGAGATCGCGGTGAAACACACGCTCGGCAAGCTGCCCTTGCCGGCGTCCTTCGATACTGACTTTGATGCCGCGTTCGAGGATCTACTGGTTCAGCTGGCGGCGGATCCGCTGGATGTCCAGCTGTCTCATGCGCTCCGCGTCCGCAGTCTTCCGCTCCACCACCGCGACCCGTTCGACCGCCTTCTGATCGCCCAGGCCCTCGAGGAGGACCTGACCATGGTCAGCGGCGACCGGCAGTTCTCCGCCTACGACGGCCTGAGGTTTATGCCCGCATGATCAACGCTCTCGACCATATCGCCTATGTCGTCCACGACCTGGAGGCCGCCGTCGACGGCTATACGCGGCTGTTCGGCCGGGCGCCCAACTGGCGGGCCGACATGCACGGGGCCAGCCAGGCGTGGTTCCAGTTCGGCAACATGGCGCTGGACGTCATTTCCCCGACCGGTGAGGGCCCGACCGGCGACGCGATCCGCGCCCGGCTGGCCAGCCATGGCGAGGGCTTCTATGGCGTCGGTTTCTCCGTGCCGGACGTCGCCGAGGCCGGCCGCCGGTTCGAGCGGGTCGGCCTGAAGAACCGCCTGGGCGAGGAGGTCACCACCAATCCCGAGACCGGTGCGACCCGTCGTTGGGTCATGGCCAACCTCAGCCCCAAGGCCACCCATGGCGTGAACCTGTTCCTGGTCGAGCAGGCGCCGGGCGCCG
>JBIKTU010000245.1:0-4030 GCA_044347965.1 Caulobacter sp. | reverse complement strand
CGGCGACTCCGGATGCCGCCGCCGCCGCGCCGGGCCTGCAAGCCTCCGCCGAAGCGCCGGTCGAGGCCGCGCCGACCCGCGGCTCTCCCGAGACCGTGGCGAGGCTGGCGGCCGACATCGCCCGGAAGCTCGAGGGCAAGACCACCCGCTTCGATGTCCAGCTCGACCCGCTGGGTCTGGGCAAGGTCGACGTCAGCATCGAGATCAACGCCGACGGCCGCCTGACCGCCGCGCTGTCGTTTGACTCCAGCCAGACCGCCGCCGAGCTGCGCGGCCGGGCCGGCGAGCTGCGCCAGGCGCTGGAAGCGGCCGGCTTCGATCTCGCCGAGGGCGGCCTGTCCTTCGACATGAACAACCCGGGGGGCTCCGGCGGCCGGGAGGCGCGTGAGTCACTCGCCGCCTGGTCCAGTCGCGCCTTCGACACCGCCCGTACCGGCCTCGAACAGGCCGAGGCCCTCGCCGTCCGTTCCCCCTGGTCCCGCGCGCCGTCCGGCGGCGTCGACATCCGTATCTGAGGCCCCCATGGTCGACTCTGTAAGCGCCGGGAATTCCGTTCTCGACAAGATCAACAACTCCCGCAACAGCCTGGCGAGCAGCGAGGAGACCTTCCTGGCGCTGCTGACCACGCAGCTGAAGAACCAGGACCCGCTGTCGCCGCTCGATTCCAACGAGTTCACCGCCCAGATCGTGCAGATGACCGGGGTCGAGCAGCAGCTCCTGACCAACGACCTGCTGGCCATGCTGGTCGGCATGAACGACGGCGGTCTGTCCGGGTCGGTCAACCTGATCGGCAAGACCGTGACCGCCGCCACGCCCGACGCCACCCTGAAGGGCGGCCAGTCGACCTGGACCTATGACATCGACCGGGCCGCGACGAGCGTGAAGTACGAGGTCGTGAATTCCGCCGGCCAGACCGTGTTCTCGCGCACCGACAGCGGCGTCGCCGCCGGCGAGGGCGACTTCAAGTGGGACGGCAAGACCACCCAGGGCACGCAACTTCCCGATGGCGGGACCTACAGTCTGAAGATCACCGCCACCGGCTCCGGCGGCGAGGCCATCAAATCCAGCATCTACACCACCGGCGTCGCGTCGGCGGTTGAAACCCTGAACGGCCAGACGGTCGTCAGCATCGGCAAGCTCAAGATTCCGCTCAGCGCGATCTCGAGCGTGCAGCAGACCGTCTAGCCCCCCGAACCCCAGTGCAGGAAGGATAACCCTCCATGAGCATCAACAGCGCCATGATGGCCGGCGTCACCGGTCTGATCTCGAACTCTCAGTCGCTGGCGGCGATTTCGGACAACATCGCCAATGTGAACACCGTCGGCTACAAGCGCTCCCAGGCCAACTTCCAGACCCTGGTCAGCGGCAGTAGCTCGGGTTCGTCCTATTCGGCGGGCGGCGTCACGGCCACGACACGTCGGTTCATCACCGCCGAGGGCCTTCCGACCCAGTCCAGCCGCAACACCGATCTTTCGATCTCCGGCAGCGGTTTCTTCGTGGTCACCGAGAAGTCCGAGGACCTGACCGCCGCCGATCCGCGGGCCTTCACGCGCGCCGGATCGTTCCAGCTCGACAGCCAGGGCTACCTGCGCAACGACGCGAACCTCTATCTGCAGGGCTGGCTGACCGACGGCGACGGCGTGATCACCACAGACCCGTCGGATATCACCCGCCTCCAGTCGATCAACGTCTCCTCCGTGGGCGGCGCCGCCGAGCAGACGACCCGCGTGACCGTCAACGCCAACCTCGACGCCGGCCAGGCGCTGTCTGCGGAAGTGACCGGCGGCACCTACAACCCGGCCACCAACTCGATGGCCATGTACGATCCGGACGCCGGCACGGGCGTGAAGCCGGACTTCTGGATCCAGGTTCCGGTCTCGGACTCCAAGGGCGGCAAGCGGACGATCCAGATCGACTTCCTGCGCAGCGCCACGCCAAACCAGTGGTATGCCGAAGTTCGGGCCGTTCCCGCCAGCGATGTCCAGACCGGCGGCGGCCTGTCCAACGGCCAGCTCGCCGTCGGGATGGTGGCCTTCACCGAGGATGGCCGTCTCGACACCGGCGCGACCTTCACGCCGCCGCTCGCCCCGCTGTTTGCCGACTGGGATGAGCCGGTGATCAGCTTCGGAGCCTCCTCGGCCGCCGCCCCGGGCGCCGGCGCGGTCAAGTGGGCGACGGGCCTCGGGATCGGCGACCAGGACATCCGTCTGGAGCTGGGCGGCGCCGCCTCCGGCATCACAAGCTTCGACAGCGAGAGCGTCCTGCAGTCCGTCAACACCAACGGCACGGCGTTCGGCAACCTGACCGACATCGAGATTGACGAGCAGGGCTTCGTGACGGCGATCTTCGACAACGGCATCTCGCGCCAGATCGCCCAGGTGGCCATCGCCACCTTCCCCAACGCCGACGGTCTGATCCCTACCAACGGGAACGCCTATCGTCTGAGCAAGGACAGCGGCTCCTACAACTTCAAGACAGCCGGCAGCGGCGGGGCCGGATACATCGCTCCGTCGACACTCGAAGCCTCCACAGTGGACCTCTCGAGTGAGTTTACCGGTCTGATCACCACGCAACGGGCCTATTCGGCGTCCTCGAAAATCATCACCACGGCAGATCAGATGTTGGAGGAGCTTCTGAGCATCAAACGCTAGTCTTGATGTTTAGGGGGCTTTAACTCAGATGTATCACAATGAAACAACGGCATTAACTTGCGGTCGACAGTGGTTAAGCTACTTAAACCATTGCGCTTTACCGCATGTTATTTCGGGTGATGCATCTTCCTCTCGAACAGTCTTGGTGAGAGAGGCGTAGAAGGATGCTTCAGCAGCAGCGCGTGAACAGCAGAGGCGAGAAGTACGTGATCGGTCCGACCGGCGCGCCGCTGACGCTGGGCGACCTGCCGCCGGCCAATACCGAGCGTTGGGTCATCCGGCGCAAGGCAGAGGTGGTGGCGGCCGTGCGGGGAGGGCTTCTGAGCCTGGACGAGGCTTGTGATCGCTATCGCCTCACCAACGAGGAGTTTCTGACCTGGCAGAAGTCGATCGACCGTCATGGCCTCGCCGGCCTGCGGACGACCCGACTGCAACAGTATCGCTGAGCCCCACGCCCCCCAACAGGACTCAGCACACGGCGCGGCCGCGTTCCGGAGACGGGACGCGGCCGTTGCCTTTGAACCATCGCCGCGCCCGGGCGCCCCTTAAGAGGGCGTTTACCCTGCACCCGGTAATTCCTGCCTAGCAGCGCGGGTCCCGTTGACCCGTCGCACCTTTGTTTGGGTAGGGGCGGTCCCGAGTGGAAAGGTTCATGAGCGGCGTTCGCGCCTTCGGGGTCGCCCGGCTCGCCGCCATGCTCGGCATCGGCGCGGCGCTGATCGCCGGCCTTATCTGGCTCGGCGCGACCCTCGGCGCCCAGCCCAAGGCGCTGCTCTATTCGAACCTCGACATGAAGGAAGCCTCAACCGTGGTCCAGGCGCTGGACCAGGCCGGCATCAGCTATGAACTGAAGGGTGACGGCACGACCATCATGGTCCCGCGCGACAAGGTCGCGTCCACCCGCCTGATGATTTCGGGCAAGGGCCTGGTGACCTCCGGGTCGGTCGGCTACGAGATCTTCGACCAGGGCGCGACGCTCGGCCAGACCGATTTCGTCCAGCAGCTGAACCGTCAACGCGCACTGGAGGGCGAACTCGCCCGCACCATCCGCTCTCTGGACGGCGTCACCTTCGCCCGGGTGCACCTGAATCTGCCGCGTCGCCAGCTTTTCGAAGAAGAGGCGGAGCCCCCGTCCGGCTCGGTGACCATCGGCATCGGCGGCCGCAAGCCGACCGAAGACCAGGTCCAGGCTGTCCAGAACCTCGTCGCCGGCGCCGTTCCAGGCCTCAAGGCCGAGCAGGTGTCCATCATCGACCAGCACGGAAAGACGCTCTCGGTCGGCGGTTCGTCGATGACCAGCAAGCTGGCCGATGACCGCAGGACTGAGGTCGAACGCAAGCTCGCCGCGCGGATCAAGGAGCTGGTCGAGGGCGTCGTCG
>JBIKTU010000244.1:0-4038 GCA_044347965.1 Caulobacter sp. | reverse complement strand
GGAGCCCGTATCTCGGCCAGCTCTTCCGGCGTGACCATGAAGCCACGCTCGCGAGCCTTGCGGCCCAGGTCGATGCGCGAGGTCCAGGCGGCGATCGGGGCCGACAGCAGCATCGGCACGACGATTGGCCAGACCCATAGCAGCAGATCGGGGCGCAGGATCAGGGCCAGGGTGCAGAACAGGCCGGCGAAGGTCTCGTTGCGGTAGCTGCGGACGGCGTCGGCGCGGCTCAGGGCCTCGCCGTCACGGACCTGCGCGGTCCAGCCGGCGTCGCGGCCGGTGAGGATCTCGTACACCGCGCGGGTGTTGCCGATCATGTAGATGGGGGCGGTGATCGCCGACAGGGCCATCTCCGACACCAGGCCCTTGGCCAGCATGAGGCGGCCGCCGAAGGCGTCGCGCTCGGCCTTGCTGAAGAAGGCCAGGCTCCAGCCCATCAGCTTGGGGCCCAGCAGCATCAGTGTGGTCAGCAGCGTCGCCCACATGAACGGGTTGTAGTCGAAGCGGAACAGGTCCCAGAAGCCGTACCAGGTCGGGCGGTTGCTCACCTGGATGACCATGCCGACCACCAGCGAGGCCAGCCACAGCGGCGAGGCGATGTAGGCCATCAGGCCGACGCCCATCTGGAAGCGGCTCATCGGATGCAGGCCGCGGGCGCCGATGACGCCGAAGTGCTGCATGTTGCCCTGGCACCAGCGGCGCTCGCGCTTCATGAACTCGAGCAGGCTGGGCGGGGTTTCTTCGTAGCTGCCGCCGAGCGCGGCGGTGACGTGAACGCCCCAGCCGCCGCGGCGGAGCAGGCCGGCCTCGACCACGTCGTGGCTCATGACGTGGCCGCCGAAGGGCTTGCGGCCCGGCAGGTGCGGCAGGCCGGCGCACTGGGCGAAGGCGCGGACGCGGACGATGGCGTTGTGGCCCCAGTAGCTGGCCTCCGAGCCCGACCACCAGGCCAGGCCCGCCGAGGCGACGCGGCCGTACAGGCGGACGCCGAACTGCTGGGCGCGGGCGAACAGGCTCTCGGCGTTGATCACGGTCGGGGTCGTCTGGATCAGGCCGATGTCCGGCTGGCGCTCCATGGCGTCGACCAGGTGCAGCAGGGTCTCGCCGGCCATCACGCTGTCGGCGTCGAGGATGATCATGCTCTCGTAGGCCCCGCCGAAGCGGCGGACCCAGTCGGCGATGTTGCCGGACTTGCGCTCGGTATTCTGGCTGCGGCGGCGGTAGTAGGCGCGGCAGCGGCTGCGGTTGCGCAGCAGGTTGAACTCGGTCCACTCGGCGGCGGCGACGATGTCGCTGGTGGTGTCGCTGAGCACGAAGATGTCGAACGACCGCGCGGCGCCCAGGCGGGCAAGATCGGCGTCCATGCGGGCCAGCCGGTCCATCGTGGCGCGCGGGTCCTCGTTGTAGACCGGCATCAGCAGGGCGGTCCGGGTGCGGGGCAGGGGCGCCCGCTCGGCGAAGGCCAGTTCGTCATTGGCGCCGCGCAGCAGCACCGCCAGGCCGATCGCCGCGTTGGTGAACCAGCAGGCGATCGCCGCGATCAGGGTCATGAACAGGGTCAGGCCGACGACCTCGAGCAGCATGAAGCCTTCGGCGGCGTACAGGCGGATCGGGGTCCAGCAGGCCAGGGCCGTCAGCACCAGCGTTCCGGTGGCAAGGATGGCGCGGCGCTTGTCGATGTCCGAGGGGCCGCTCGCAGGCGTGGAGGCGGCCACGGCGGCGTCTGCGCCCAGCGACTGCACAGGCATGACCAGCGGGGCTGGCGCGGGCAGGTGCTCACGCGTGGGAGCGGACGGCTCAAGATAGCTGTCGCTCTCGTACTGGACTGCCAGATTGCTCATGTCCATGGACGTCGCCGTACGCTTCCTGGTGACCGGCCGGGCCCCTCCCATGAGACCCTGACCGAACTTCACGGACTTGTGTTGTTGCGGCGCAATAAATGCAAGCCCCTCGCGTCAAGAAAGAGGCGATCAGGCCCGGAAAATTTGCGTTAGCCCGGAAAAAATGCCCGCCAGATGCAGTTTGCGTGAATTTCGGGCGCAATCACGTCGCATCACGGATTCGAGAGGGGCCGCTAGCAGTCCGTGATCGACTCGCCGACTATCCGCGCCTCGACGCTCAGACTGACGCCGACTCGGCCTCAGCCCGGGCGAGCGATATCAGGCGGCGTTCGAGCAGGAAAGCGGTCACCCCGACCCAGCCGACCAGGACGAAGGCGTAGATGCGCTCCCACAGTCCGACATTGTCCGCGTTCACCACCCCCGGGAACAGCGGGATGAAGTGGTAGTTGGTGATCGCGGTCAGGACCAGCATCGCGACAAAGATGATCGCCAGGAAGACTTTCAGCCGCCGGAAGCCTCTGACCCCGGCCAGTCCCCACAGGATGAAGACCGGCGCCAGCTGGATGCCTAGGCCGAGGTTGATGATGGCGTGCATGGGGTCGGGGTAGAGCCAGACCGTCGACAGGATCAGGCCCGCCGCGCCGAGCGCGAACGCCAGGAAGGTCACCGCCGCGGCGATCCGGTTGCCGCCCATAGCCAGCAGCGCCAGACCGAAGCCAGCGCCCGCCAGTCCCGCCGCGACCCCTGACAGCAGGATGCCGGTGTTGAACAGCCCGGGGTAGGGAGCCGCCTCGCTGCCCAGGACGCTGATGTACTGTGTCGCGTGGTTGAAGTCGGGGTAGGTCAAGGTCGCGGCGATGAAGCTGGCCGTCGCCAGGATCGGCGCGCCGATCCCGGCCCAGAGGAGCCAGCGCCTGCGCCGGTAGCGTTTCAGCGCGGTCGCCGGATCCGGGGCCGTCGCGGGCGCGGTGGAGACGAAGGCCGAGCGCGGATGGCGCTTGAGGCCCCACAGCGGCCGCGCCGGTCCCAGCCTGCGGACCAGCTCATAGACCGCCAGACTGCCGCCGATGGTGACCGTCAGCAGCAGCAGCGCTTCCGGCAGGGCGGGCAGGAACCAGGGCTTCACCAGATAGACGGCGACGACCAGCAGGGTCTGGTGGATGAGGTAGCAGGGGAAGACCGCGTCGGTCAGATAGCGCAGCGTAGGGCTGTCGGCGCTTCGCAGCCAGACGCTGCCGTAGCCGAGGATGGCGGCGATGGTCAGCCACTGGTTGGCGGCATAGACGAGACCCTTGGGTATCCCGAACAGGAACCGTCCGTCCGGATGGGCGGTCAGGGCCATCAGCGCGACCAGCATGACCAGGGCCCCGGCCAGCGCCGGCTTGCGCCAGCGTTCAAGGTCGGCCCAGACCGGCTCGCGCATGGCCATGGCGAAGCCGAACAGGAAGACGGCCAGCGAGACGGCGTGGTTGTACCAGTCCACCGGCAGCTGGTTGGTTATCCCGAAGATCGGGAACAGGGTCAGCCGCATCAGCGCAAGGTAGGCGAACGGGACGACCAGGATGCGCCAGCCGGCCAGATGCCGCTCCAGCAAACTCTCCAGCCGCGCCAGCCACGCCGGTCGCGCCAGCAGGGCGATGGCGGCGAAGGTGTAGACGCCGATATAGAGCACGAACCACAGGTGGTTCAGCGGGATCCGCAGCAGTTGCGACGGACTGAAACTGTGCAGCCACCAGCTGACGAAGCCGCCCGTCCACCAGCCCTTGTCCAGCGCCTCCAGCCACGACTGGGGCGGCACCAGGACCAGGACACCGAACAGGAAGGGCGGAACCAGCCTCGCCAATCGCGCCCTTGCGGTCTCCTGCGGCGACAGGCGCCGGCTCATGAAGCGCAGCGCCGCACCCGACACGAGGAACAGCAGGGTCAGCCGCCAGGGCCCGGTGGCCAGGATCGCCTCGGCCAGCCAGTTGAACGTATGGCGGCTGTGCATGTGCCAGTCCCATGGCGCATAGACGAGCGCGACATGGAACAGGATCAGCAGGCCGAACGCCGTGACCCGGATCCAGTCCAGGTCGGCGCGGCGGGCGAACGCCGGCGTCTGCGTCGCGGGCTGGGCCTGTTTCTCGGAATCCTGCAACACAGCCTGCGTCTGCAACCTTCAAATCCGGGCGGGCATCTCCCTGTGCGTCCTGCCAGA
>JBIKTU010000243.1:0-4047 GCA_044347965.1 Caulobacter sp. | reverse complement strand
CCGGTGAGCCGGAAGAGGTCAGCTTCTCCACCCCGGTCAGCCGGGCCGACTACGCCGACATCGTCGACAGGACCAAGGGCTACATCGAGGCCGGCGACATCTTCCAGGCCGTGGTGGCGCACCGCTTCCGGGCGGCGTTCAGGCGCGACCCCTTCGCCCTCTACCGCTCCCTGAGGCGGACGAACCCCTCGCCGTTCCTGTTCTATCTGGAGTTCGGCGAATTCCAGCTGGTCGGGTCGAGCCCGGAGATCCTGGTCCGCCTGCGCGACGGCAAGGTCACAATCCGGCCAATCGCCGGCACCCGGCCGCGCGGCGAGACGCCGGAACGGGACCTGGCGCTCGAACAGGAGCTGCTGGCCGATCCCAAGGAGCGGGCCGAGCACCTGATGCTGCTGGACCTGGGCCGCAATGATGTGGGCCGCGTCTCCCGCCTGCGCGAGCCTGGCCGCAACGAACCGGCCACGGTTCGCAAGGGGCCGTCGGTGCGGGTCACCGAGAGCTTCGTGATCGAGCGCTACAGCCACGTCATGCACATCGTCTCCAACGTCGAGGGGGACGCACCCGAGGGGCTGGACCCGGTGGACGTGCTGATGGCCGCCCTGCCCGCCGGCACAGTCTCCGGCGCGCCCAAGGTGCGGGCCATGGAGATCATCGACGAGCTGGAGATCGAAAAGCGCGGCGTCGGCTATGCCGGCGCGGTCGGCTACTTCGGCGCCGACGGTTCGGTCGATACCTGCATCGTGCTGCGCACGGGCCTCATCAAGGACGGCATGCTCTACGTCCAGGCCGGCGGCGGCATCGTCGCCGACAGCACGCCGGACGCCGAGTACGACGAGACCATTCACAAGTCGAACGCCCTGCGCCGCGCGGCCTCGGAGGCCTGGCGGTTCGGCTAGGTCTTGATGGGCAATCGTTTTGCGTGCACTCTTCCCGAATAATCGGCATGGGGAAGCGGGTGGTGACGCAGACCAAGGAGCAGAAGTCAGCCGCGATCCGGCGAAGTCTGGCCGAGTATGTCGCCGGACAGGCCGCAAATCCGGCCATCGAAACCGACCCCAGATACTTCGCTGCCCTCGCCTCCTGGTGCTACAAGCGCGAGGGTGATCCATCGGGCCTGTGGTGGCGTTCTCCCGGCGCGGGCCTCACCGCTCACAATGGCGCGGTTGATGATCCACTTCTTGCACCTGCCAACGACGGATCGACCGGATATGACGCAGGCGTCTTTTATCACACCGCGTCGCGCGCCTTGATCATCGTCAATCGCGGCACCGAGACCGAGCGGGACTGGATCAACAACATCGAAAGCTTCCTGCTCATCGGCGGGCGGCAGATGCCAACCGCGCGAGACTATGCCGTCGATGTCATCGACCATGCACGCGCGCATGGCCTGGACGTGCGGGTGTTGGTCCTGACGGGTCAGTCGCTAGGCGGCGGGCTGGTGCAAGCACAGTTCTGCTGCCTCAATCGGGAACTGGCGAAGCAGGGAAAGCCGGCGGTCGCCACTGTGCATGGGTTCGGCTTCGCCTCCGCGCCCTTCGAGAACTTCGTGCGGCGAATGCTGGAGGACGACTACGGGATCACCTTCCCGACCGCTGCGGCGCTGGATGCGGCTCATCCCGGCTTGATGCACTGGATCCGCAGGGGCGACCCCATCCGCAGTCCGACCTTGTACTGGGGCGAAGAGGTCGTCGGAAGCTGGATCAGCGATCTGCCCGAGATCTACTCGATAAGCCGGAACGCCCGATGGATGACGGATCGGCACGGCGCCCGGCAGTTCATGCTTCAGACCGGGCGCAACCCGGCGCACGATTCCTACCGTTACTTCCTGTACCTGGACCGAACGGCAGGACAGTGCGTGGTCGTCAACACGAGCGGCTCGGACTTCCCGCTCGAGACAGCCGTGCCGCCGCAGCCACACGAGTTCAACAGGATTCCGGACGCCTACAGGCGGTCATGAGCACTATACAGCCGGCCCCGACACAACGGGGGTCGGCGGGTCTTCCATCACCAGGCTGCTGCTGGTGACCGGCGGGGCCATGATCATGGCGGTGGCGAAGGCCAGCGCCGACAGGGCCGCGAACGCCGCCGCCGCCATCACGCCCCACAGGTTCTCGCGCACGATCGGCGGCTTGAGCAGGCCCCGGGCGTAGGCGAGCGCTTCGGGATCAAGGGCGGAATCGGACGCGGCCATGAGGTGAGGATGGCCTGCGTCGGGCTCACCCTCAATCCGTCATCGTCGGACTTGTTCCGACGACCCATGAACACGGCGATCCGCCAGGCTTCCCCAGTTCCCCGCCGAGCCACATTCTGATTCCCGGTGCGCATGGGTCGCCGGAACAAGTCCGACGATGACGGTGGATTGGGGCGGCGTCGACGATTGGGGCGATGACGGATCGGCGGAAAGCCCCTAGAACGCTCAGACCATGATCCTCGTCATCGATAACTACGACAGTTTTACCTACAACCTCGTTCACTACCTGAACGAGCTGGGGGCGGAGACCGTCGTGCATCGCAACGACGCCCTGACCGTCCAGGAGGCCCTCGGCCTGCATCCCGAAGCGGTGCTGCTGTCGCCCGGGCCCTGCGCCCCGGACCAGGCGGGGATCTGCCTGCCGCTACTGCGCGGCGCGCCGGAAGGCCTGGCCATCCTGGGCGTGTGCCTGGGCCACCAGGCCATCGGTCAGGCCTATGGCGGCGATGTCGTGCGGGCCAAGTCGATCATGCACGGCAAGACCAGCCAGATTCATCATGCCGACAAGGGCCTGTTCAGGGGCCTGCCCAACCCGTTCACCGCTACCCGCTACCACAGCCTGGCCGTCGACCGCGCCACCCTGCCGGACGACCTGGAGGTCACCGCCTGGACCGAGGACGGCGAGATCATGGGCTTTCAGCACAGGACCCTGCCGGTGTTCGGCGTGCAGTTCCATCCCGAGTCCATCGCCACCGAGGGCGGCCACCAACTGCTCGACAACTTCCTCGACCTGGCCGGCGTCAAGCGCCTGACGGCCGTCTGAGCCCATGAGCGACGCCTTCAAGCCGCTGCTGGGCCGTCTCGCCGACGGCGCCACCCTCTCGGAGGACGACGCCGAGGCCTTCTTCAGCGCCTGTCTGCGCGGCGAACCGACCCCGGCCCAGGTCGCCGCCGCCGTCACCGCCATCCGCCTGCGCGGCGAAACGGTCGGCGAGATCACCGCCTGCGCCCGGGCCATGCGCCGCGCCGCCGTGCATCTGGACCTGCCCTACGAGACCATCGATGTCTGCGGCACCGGCGGCGACGGCCTGCATACGCTGAACATCTCCACCGCCACGGCCTTCGTGGTCGCCGGCGGGGGCCTGAAGGTCGCCAAACACGGCAACCGGGCCATCACCAGCAAGTCCGGCACCGCCGACGTGCTGGCCGCCCTGGGCGTCAACATCGACCCGGGTCTCGAGGCGCAGCGCCGGGCGCTGGACGAGGCCAATATCTGCTTCCTGTTCGCCCAGGCCCATCACGGGGCCATGCGCCACGTCTCGCCGATCCGCCAGGAGCTTGGTTTCAGAACCATCTTCAACCTGTTGGGACCCTTGACCAATCCGGCCGGCGCGCGACGTCAGGTGATGGGCGTTCCCGCCCCGCGCTACGTCGAGCCGATCTGCCAGGCGCTGGGCGCCCTCGGCGCGGTCCGGGCCTGGTCGGTTCATGGCCAGGGCATGGACGAACTGACCACCACCGGCGAGACCGAGGTCGCCGAGTGGCGCGAGGGCGTCGGCATGCGCCGGTTCACGATCACCCCGGAAGCCGTTGGATTGCCTCGGGCTTCCCTGGCTGACCTCACGGGCGGCGCCCCCGACTACAACGCCGGCGCCCTGCGCCGGATGCTTGAGGGGCAGACCGGGGCCTATCGCGACATCGTGCTGCTGAACGCCGCGGCTGCCTTCCTGGTCGGCGAGGCGGTCGAGACCCTGCGCGAGGGCGTCGAACTGGCGGGCGCCGTGGTCGACGACGGACGGGCGCTGACGGCGCTGGACCAGCTGATCGCCATCACGAACGCCGCATGACCGACATCC
>JBIKTU010000242.1:0-4050 GCA_044347965.1 Caulobacter sp. | reverse complement strand
GGCGGTCAGCACGGTCTTGAAGCAGGTCTCGGGCCTTTTGCCGGCCGGGATGAACACATAGGTCATCGGCGCGAGCGTGCCGGAGGTCGACTTCTTGTCGCCCATGCCGAAGTTCAGCGTCCGGTCACATTTGAACAGGTCGTCGACTGTCCTGATCGGGCTTCCGGCCGGGACGATGATCACGGACTTGTAGCCGTCCTCGCCCGAGGGATCGAACGTGCGGGCGAACACCTCGCCGTTCGAGCGGCGCACCGCTTCCAGCCCGGACTGGTTGGAGAACCAGCCCAGATCGGTCTGCTTGAAGCGCATCGCCTCGATCAGGGCGCTGTAGTTGCTGGAGAAGAAGGGCTTCACCTTCAGGCCGGTCTGCTTCTCCATGTCCGCCAGGATGGGCGTCCAGTAGGACTCCATGTTCTGGGCGTCCTCGGTCGAGAGGATCGAGAAGGTGATGGTGTCCGAAGCCTCCTTCGGCGCGCTGTCGCCGCCGCAGCCGGCGAGGGCGAGAGTGGCGGCGGCGCCCAGCGCCAGCAGCGAACGACGGAGAATCATTGGGGGGCTCCTTCCCAGAACACGTCTTCGAATTCCGGGCCGTAGATGTCGATCAGGCGGGTGCGGTCGAGGCCGGACGAGGGTCCGTCATAGACCTTCTTGCCGGCCTTAAGGGCCACGACGCGGTCGCAATAGCGCAGGGCGTAGTCGACCTGGTGCAGGGTCACGATGACGGTCAGCCCGTCCTTCCGGTTCAGCTCGCGAAGGATCTCCATCACCTTGCGGGCGGAGACCGGGTCCAGCGAGGCGACCGGTTCGTCGGCGAGGATGATCTTGGCCTTCTGCACCAGAGCCCGGGCGATGGCGCCGCGCTGCTGCTGGCCGCCCGAAAGCGTGTTGGCGCGCTGACCGGCGTAGTCGCTGACGCCGACGCGGTGCAGGGCCGCCATCGCCGCCTGCTGGGTCTCCTCGGGCCACCGCCCCAGGACCCCGCGCATGAAGGGGATGCGCCCGAGAGAACCGAGCGCGACGTTGGTGAACAGGCTCAGGCGGCCGACCAGATTGAACTGCTGGGCGATGAAGCCGATGCGGATGCGCGCCTCGCGCACCTTGTCGCCGACCTTGCCCTTGACCTGGGTCCTGACGCCGAAGGCCTCGATGACCCCGTCGCCGTTGTCGATGGTCTGCAGGCCGTCGATCGACCGCAACAGCGTCGACTTGCCCGAGCCCGAGGGACCGATGAGGGCGACCATCTCGCCGCGGGCGACGTCGAGCGACACCCCGTCCAGCGCGCGGCGTTGGCCAAAGGTCTTGGAGACCTGGCGAATGGAGAGAACGGCGTCCGACGTCATGGCTTTTCGAGGAGAGTCCTTAACACAGATGCCCGGCCGTCATGGAAGGGGCATGCGAAAGTTTCATGACACGGGGCATTTGTCTCCCCGCCTTGCACAAAAGGCCTCAGTGGCATTGGGCGCGCCATACAAAAACTCCGTGGACGGCGACTGTGACGACCGCTGCCCGGCGACCCCGCGCGGCCCCTGACGGGGCAAGGGAAATTTACCGCTTTACATGGGGGGCCATCGACCCTAAATCGCCCGCTTCCGGCGGACCCCGTGTCCACCTACGCTGCTAACGCCGGTCTGGGTTCAACAATCAACAGGGGGTTACGTGAATTGCGCACGTACCACATGCCCCTGGACCTGGTCCGTGAGCGGTCTCCGGAACGTCCCGTCGCCCTTGTGCGACGCGACGCCGTAGCTGTCTCGGCGCGCTGGTTCCAGACGAATTTCAAGGGCGACGTCCTCTACGCGGTGAAGGCCAATCCTTCGCCCTGGGTCATCGAGACCCTCGCGCAGAACGGCGTCACCGGGTTTGACGTGGCCTCGCTGAACGAGGTCGAGCTGGTTGCGAAGCACGCACCGGGGTCGCGCATGGCCTTCATGCACCCGGTGAAGAGCCGCGCCGCCATTTCGGCCGCCTATTTCGACCACGGCGTGAAGACCTTCTCGTTCGATACGCACGAGGAGCTCGAGAAGATTCTCGACGCCACGGGCCAGGCCAGGGACCTCAACCTGATCGTCCGCATGGGCGTATCGGCGGAAGGCGCGGCCTACAGCCTGTCGGGCAAGTTCGGCGTCGAGAGCCACAAGGCCCCCGACCTGATGCTGGCCGCGCGCCGGTCGACGCAGGAGCTGATGGGCGTGTCGTTCCACGTCGGCAGCCAGTGCATGCGCCCGACCGCCTTCCAGGCGGCGATGGCCCAGACCGGTCGCGCGCTGATCCGCGCAGGCGTGTTCGCGGACGTCATCGACGTCGGCGGCGGCTTCCCGTCGGTCTATCCGGGCATGATTCCGCCGGACATGGCCGACTATATCGCGGCCATCGATCGCGGCTTCAACGAGATGCCGGTGTCGGAAACGACCGAGCTGTGGTGCGAGCCCGGCCGGGCTCTGGTGGCGGAATCGACCTCGCTGCTGACCCGGGTCGAGCTGCGCAAGGGCAACGCCCTGTACCTCAACGACGGCGCCTACGGCTCGCTGTTCGATGCCGCGCACGCCAAATGGCCCTTCCCCGTGAAGGGCTACCGCGGCGGGGCGGACGCCTGCGAGCTCGACGGCGCCTTGAAGCCGTTCGAGTTCTACGGCCCGACCTGCGACTCGATCGACCACATGCCCGGCCCGTTCTGGCTGCCGGAAGACATCTGCGAGGGCGACTTCGTGGAGATCGGCATGCTGGGCGCCTATGGCGTTGCGATGCAGACCCGCTTCAACGGCTTCGGCGCCGTGGAAGAGGTCGAGGTCGGTGACGCGCCGATGGCCTCGATGTTCGGCCTCGCGCGCCGCTCGATCCCCGTGCCGCGCGCGGCGGAAACCACCAATGTCGTCCGGCTGTCGCGCCCCAAGGGTAAGGCCGGCCAGAGGAAGCGGAAGAGGTAGGCCGCAACCCGCCGCTCTCCGGGCGGTTTCATCAAGACCAGCCCCAGCCCGTCGCTCCGTCCGGGCTGGGGACTTTGTTCAATGGACGGGCGCTCACTGTCAGGGAAACCGAAGCGATGAACGCTCCGACCAACACCAAGGCCCAGCTGCTCGCCAACACCGTCGAGCATATCGATATCACCAGCTTCGACGCGCGTCCGATCATCGATTCGATGCGCAAGATGAGCTTCAGCTCGCGCGACACCGCCCGGGCCGCCGACATTTTCAACATGGCGCTGGAAGACACCGCCTGCTCGCCCTGGCTGATACTGGCCGGCTCGACCAGCGCCGGCGGCTGCATGCACGTCTACCGCGACATGGTGAAGCTGGGGATGATCGACGCGGTGGTCGCCACCGGCGCCTCGATCGTCGACATGGATTTCTTCGAGGCCCTGGGCTTCAAGCACTATCAGGCCGCCGGCCCCGTCGACGACAATGTGCTGCGCGACAACTACATCGACCGCATCTACGACACCTACATCGACGAGGAAGAGCTCCAGGCCTGCGACCACACCATCCTGGAGATCGCCAATCGCCTGGAGCCGCGCGGCTACTCCTCGCGCGAGTTCATCTGGGAGATGGGCAAATGGTTGAGCGAGGGTAACGCCAAGAAGGAAGGCAGCCTGATCCAGACCGCATACGAAGAGGGCGTGCCCATCTTCTGCCCGGCCTTCGTCGACAGCTCGGCGGGCTTTGGCCTGGTCAAGCACCAGAAGGAACGCGCCGCGGCCGGCAAGCCCTACCTGATGCTCGACGCCATCGCCGATTTCCGCGAACTGACCGACATCAAGATCGCCGCCGGGGTCACCGGCCTGTTCATGGTCGGCGGCGGGGTTCCCAAAAACTTCGCCCAGGACACCGTCGTCTGCGCCGAGATTCTCGGCGTCGAGGCCGAGATGCACCGCTATGCCGTGCAGATCACCGTCGCCGACGTGCGGGACGGCGCCTGCAGCTCCTCGACCCTCAAGGAGGCCGCCAGCTGGGGCAAGGTGCAGACCACGCACGAACAGATGGTCTTCGCGGAAGCCACCACCGTGGTCCCGCTGATCGGCTCCGACGCCTATCATCGGGGCGCCTGGAAGAACCG
>JBIKTU010000240.1:0-4078 GCA_044347965.1 Caulobacter sp. | reverse complement strand
TGTCGCCATTCGACAGTCGCAGGAGCGTGCTGTTCGCGTTGACGATGGTGAACAGAATGACGCCATGGACCATGTCGCCGCCGCCCAGGTCGGTGGCGATGGCCACACAGCGCAGCACGTGCTGCCAACCGTGCCGGACGCTGGCCCGACGAACGTCGTGACCCGTCCCGGTTCCGTCGGGTACAAAATCGATCATCGGCGCACCCTCTCGCGACCCCTTGCGGATCCAAAGCCTCCGACAAGATTGATGGCCGCAGATGGAGCCGGTTTGATTGAAGTCAACAAGGCGCGGCCTGTGGTCATCGGTCGCACCGACGTCTGAGCAATTCCGCGTCTAGTGCGCCTCGTCCCAGTTGTCCGCGGCCCGGGCGTCGACCACCAGCGGGACGGACAGGTCGACGGCGGGGAGCGCCGCCCTCTCCATCACCGGGCGGATAACGGCCATGGCGGCCTCCGCCCTGTCCCGCGGCGCCTCGAACACCAGTTCGTCGTGGACCTGAAGCAGCATCTTCACGTCCGCGAGGCCGGCCTCGGCGAGGGCGGCGGGCATGCGCATCATGGCGCGCCGGATGATGTCCGCCGCCGCGCCCTGGATAGGCGCGTTGATGGCGGCGCGCTCGCCGAACTGGCGCTCGGCGCCGGACTTGGAGTGGATCGCCGGGATGTGGATGCGACGGCCGAAGACGGTCGAGACGAAGCCGGCCTCGCGGACCTCGGCGCGCGTCTTGTCCATGTAGTCGCGGATGCCGGGGAAGCGCTCGAAGTAGGTCTTGATGTAGGCGCCGGCCTCGCCCTGGTCGATGCCCAGCTGATTGGCCAGGCCAAAGGCGCTGATGCCGTAGACGATGCCGAAGTTGATCGCCTTGGCCCGGCGGCGGGTCTCGGCGGGCATGCCCTCGACCGGAACGCCGAACATCTCCGAAGCGGTGGCCGCGTGGATGTCGAGCCCGGCCCTGAAGGCGCGCTTCAGCTCCGGAATGTCGCCGATGTGGGCCAGCAGGCGCAGCTCGATCTGGCTGTAGTCGGCGCTGATCAGCACGTTGCCCGGCGCGGCGACGAAGGCCTGGCGGATCTGACGGCCGATCTCGTTGCGGACCGGAATGTTCTGCAGGTTCGGATCGGACGAGGCGAGGCGCCCGGTGGTGGCGGCGGCCAGCTGGTAGGAGGTGTGGACCCGGTTGGTCGCCGGGTCGGCGGCGGCCGACAGGGCGTCGGTGTAGGTGCCCTTCAGCTTCGACAGCTGCCGCCAGTCCAGCAGGGTGCGGGGCAGGTCATGGGTCAGGGCCAGCTCTTCGAGCACGCTGGCGTCGGTGCCCCACTGGCCGGTGGCGGTCTTCTTGCCGCCGGGCAGGGCCATCTCGCCGAACAGGATGTCGCCGATCTGCTTGGGGCTGCCCAGGTTGAACGGCCGGCCGGCCAGTTCGTGGGCCGTGGCCTCCAGCTCGACCATCTTCATGCCGAACTCGTGGCTGAGCCGACGCAGGCGGTCGGGATCGACGCGGATGCCCTCCAGCTCCATGTCGGCGAGAACCGCCGGCATGCCGCGCTCAAGGGTCTCATAGACGGTGAGCAGGCCATCGCGGGCCAGCCGGGGCTTGAGGATGCGCCACAGCCGCAGCGTCACGTCCGCGTCCTCGGCGGCGTAGCGGGTCGCCGGGATCAGCTCGACATGCTTGAACGACTTCTGCGCCTTGCCGACCCCGGCCACCTGCTTGAACGGGATGGGATCATGGCCCAGGTGCCGCCGCGCCAGCTCGTCCATGCCATGGCCGTGGAGACCGCCCTCCAGGACGTAGGAGATCAGCATGGTGTCGTCGATCGGCGCCACGCGGATGCCGCGCCGCGCCATCACGGCCATGTCGTACTTGCCGTTCTGGGTGATCTTCAGGACGCTCGGGTCTTCCAGCAGAACCTTGAGCCGTGCCAGAGCCGTGGGCTTGTCCAGCTGCATGATCGGCTCGCGGGTGTCCGGTGTGTCGCCGAAGTCGAGCCCGCCGGCGCCCTCCATCGGCGTGTGCTCATGGGTCAGGGGGATGTAGCAGGCGTCGTTGGGCCCGATGGCCAGCGACACGCCGCACAGGCCCGCGTGAGTCGCCGACAGGGCGTCCGTCTCGGTGTCGAACCCGACCACCCCGGCCTCGGTGGCGCGGGCGATGAAGGCGTCGAGCGCCTCGAGGGTCTGGATGCACTGGTAGGCGTCGTGATCGAACGCCTGTGTCGCCACATCGGCGTTCACCGCCTGGGGCGCGTAGCGAGGCGAGATGACCGGGGCGGTCGGGACGGCCGGGCGCATCTTCGAGGCGAAGGCCTGGCCGTCGTGATTCTCGTGCCTCCCGTCGCCGACCCGGCGCTGCAGGCTGCGGAACTCCATCAGCTCCAGGAAGGCCGACAGGGTGGAAGAGTCGGGATCGCGGACCGCGAAGTCCTCTATGGGCTCGGGCGCCGGGGCGTCGCAGGCCAGGCGGACCAGCTCGCGGCTGAGCAGGATCTGGTCGCGGAATTCGATCAGGGTCTCACGGCGCTTTGGCTGCTTGATCTCGCCGGCCCGGGCCAGAAGCGTATCGAGGTCGCCGTACTCGTCCAGCAGCGCGGCAGCGGTCTTGGGACCGATGCCCGGGGCGCCGGGGACATTGTCGACGCTGTCGCCGATCAGGGCCTGCAGGTCGACCATCTTGTCCGGGGTGACCCCGAACTTTTCCATGACCGCGTCCTCTTCCAGCCGCCGGTCCTTCATCGGGTCGTACATCACGACCCCGCCGCCGATCAGTTGCATCAGGTCCTTGTCGGACGAGACGATCACCGCCTCGCCGCCGGCGTCCCGCGCCCGGCAGGCATAGGTGGCGATCAGGTCGTCGGCCTCGTAGCCGGGCAGCTCGACGCAGTGGACGCCGAAGGCCGCGGTCGCATCGCGCACCAGCTGGAACTGCGGGATCAGATCCTCGGGCGCGGGCGGGCGGTGGGCCTTGTACTGGTCGTACAGGGCGTTGCGGAACGTCTTCTCCGAATGGTCGAAGATGGCCGCCAGGTGGGTCGGGCCGTCGGCGCCCTTCATGTCCCGCAGCAGCTTCCACAGCATGTTGCAGTAGCCCTGCACCGCCCCGACCGGCAGGCCGTCGGACTTGCGCGTCAGCGGCGGCAGCGCGTGATAGGCCCGGAAGATGTAGGCCGAGGCGTCGATCAGATACAGCCGCAGCGTAGGGGCGTCCTGGGTCAGCGGTTGGTCATCGGCGGAGGGCGCGGCGGTGGAGTCGGTCATGGCGCGAATGTAGTGGGTGAGGCGTGCCGGGTCAGCCTCATTCGAGCCTAGGACGGCAGCCGCGCCAGCACGTCCGCCGCGAAGGTCGACAGAGTGTCGTCGCGGGCGCCCATGATCACGATGCGGTCGCCCGGTCGGGCCTGGTCGACGAGCCGGTCGCCGCAGGCTTCACGACTGTCGAGCGCCGCGGCGCCGCGCCCGGCGGCGACGATGTCGGCGGCGATGTCGGCGCTGGTCACATCCATGGTCGTGGTGCCGCCGTGGTAGACCGGCGGCGGCATCAGCAGCAGGTCGTCGGAGGCGAGGCCTGAGGCGAACCCCTCCACGAACTCCCGGCGCATCATCCGCAGGGGCCCGAAGCCGTGCGGCTGGAACATCACCAGCAGCCGGCCCGGGAAGGCGTGCAGCGCCTCCAGGGTTGCGGCGATCTTGTCGGGGTTGTGGGCGAAGTCGTCGATGACGGTGACGCCGCCCTTGCGACCAACGATCTCCATCCGCCGCTTGACGCCGATGTAGCCTTCGAGCGCCGTCGCCGCCTTCGCCACGTCCAGACCCAGCGCCCTGGCCGCTCCCAGCGCCGCCATGGCGTTGGCGACGTTGTGGCGACCCGGAACGCCGAGTTTCACCGGGAGATCCAGCCCGCCGGCGCCGGTCAGTCGGAAGGCGATCGACTCGGGGGCCGGGACGATGTCCGACGCTTCCAGGTCGGCGCCCAGGTCGCCCAGGCTCCAGGTCACCAGCCGCTCCGGCCGCGCCTTGCTGGCCAGCAGCGCCGTCTCCTCGTTGTCGAGGTTCAGCACCACCCGGTGGGCGCGATCGGCG
>JBIKTU010000239.1:0-4092 GCA_044347965.1 Caulobacter sp. | reverse complement strand
ATCTCAAGGAGCCGGACTGGTACTTCGTGATGAGCATGCCCGCGTCGGACATTGCCTGGGCGGCGGCGCGGACGGCGTCCTGGGTGCTGCTGTTCGGCCTGCTGGGCATCGTCGTCCAGGCCGTGCTGCTCTATCGCCTCATCCGCAGGGAAGTGGCCGCGCCGCTGGAATCGCTGACCCGGGCTCACGCCGACGGCGGCGTGGCGGCGGCGTCGGACGTCGAACAGCGCCGCGACGAGATCGGCGCCCTGGCCCGCATGCTGCATGGCCACCGGCAACGGAACGAAGAGCTGCTGCGCTCGCTCGAGGAGCGGGTTGCGGCGCGCACGGTGGAGCTGGAACGCGCCAACCGCGCCAAGTCCACCTTCCTGGCCAACATGAGTCACGAGCTGCGCACGCCGCTCAACGGGGTGATCGCCCTGACCGACCAGCTGGCCGACACCGAAGACCAGGCCCGCCGCCGCGAGCTGGCCAGTCTGGTGTCGTCCTCGGGGCGCCTGCTGGAGCAGGTGCTCAGCGACGTCCTCGACATGTCCAAGATCGAGGCCGGGCAGTTCCGCCTCACCCCGGCGCCGTTCGACCTGACCGAGACGGTGGCGGCGATGGCCGACCTGCACCGCGCGGCCGCCGAGGCCAGGGGCCTGACCCTGACCTGGGGCGTCGCCGAGCCGGCCATGGGTGTCTGGCTGGGCGACTCCGGCCGCATCGCCCAGATCCTGTCCAACCTGCTGGCCAACGCGGTGAAGTTCACCGAGCGGGGCGGCGTCAGGCTGACCGTCGACCGTGACGGCGAGCACCTGCGGTTCACGGTGTCAGACACCGGAGTCGGCTTCGAGGAGGCCGTCCGCGAACGGCTGTTCCGGCGCTTCGAGCAGGCCGACGACTCCATCACCCGCCGCTTCGGCGGCACGGGCCTCGGCCTGTCGATCTGCGAGGCCCTGACGACGATGATGGGCGGCGAGATCGACGCCGCCGGCCGGCCGGGCGAGGGGGCCGAGTTCACGGTGCGGCTGCCGCTGCAGCGCGCCGTCGCGCCGCGCCAGGAGCGGGCCGCGCCCGTCATCGACGTCAATGTGCTCAAGGGCATGAAGGTCCTGATGGCCGAGGATCATCCGACCAACCAGAAGGTGGTGCAGATCATCCTCGACCCGTTCGGCATCGACCTGACCATCGTCGGCAACGGCGAGGAGGCGGTGGCGGCCTGGAGCGAACATCGCTTCGACGCGGTGCTGATGGACATGCAGATGCCGGTCATGGACGGCCTGACCGCGACCCGCGCTATCCGTGAACGCGAGGCCGCCGACGGTCGGCCCAGGGCGCTGATCATCATGCTGACCGCCAACGCCATGGACGAGCACGTCGAGGCCGCCCACGCCGCCGGCGCCGACCTGCATATCGCCAAGCCCCTGCGCCCGGCCCAGCTGGTCGCCGCCCTGGCCGCGGCGGCCGAGGACCCGGCCCCTGAGGCGGCGGTCGTGAACGGCTAGGCTCGCCTGGGTCCCGTCTTCACGGCGACCCGGAGCGCGGCGCGGAAACGGGGTAAGGGTCTGATCCTGACCGGCAGGGTTCCGCCGGGATGGAGCCCCGAGGCCAGCCTGCCGTCTGCATACCGCCCTTTCCCGTCGGGGGGAGAAAGGCTTATCAAGCGCTGATGCAAAGCAGCCCCCCCGTTATCATCCTCAACGAGCCGCAGCTGGCCGAAAACATCGGCGCGGTCGCCCGCATCATGGCCAACTTCGGTCTCGCCGAGCTGCGTCTGGTCCGTCCGCGCGACGGCTGGCCACAGGAACGCGCCTGGGTCAGCGCCTCGGGCGCCGACTGGCCGCTGGATGGCGCGAAGGTCTATGAGCGGCTCGAGGCGGCGGTCGCCGACCTGCGGCTGGTCTATGCGACCACGGCGCGCCCTCGCGAGACTCAGATGCCGGTGCTCACCCCCCGCGAGGCCGCCGGGGAGCTTCACAGGTCCGTCGCCCGCGGTCACCGCGTCGGCATGCTGTTCGGCGGCGAGCGCGCGGGGCTGGAGACCGGCGACATCGCCCTTTGCCATGCCATCGTGACCATCCCGGTGGATGAGCGGTTCCGGTCGTTGAACCTGGCCCAGGCCGTGGCGCTGAACGTCTACGAATGGCGGATGGGCGTTTCTGATCGCCCGCGCGAGGCCTTCGCCCAGAACATCGACGAGCCCGCCGACATGGAAACCGTCGTCGGCCTCTACGAACAACTGGAGGCCGAGCTGGACGACGCCGGCTTCTTCCATCCGCCCGAGAAGCGGCCCTCGATGGTGCGAAACCTGCGTGTTGCCCTGGGCCGCGCCCGGCTGACCGACCAGGAGGTCCGCACCTGGCGCGGCGTGGTCACCGCCCTGTCGAAGGGCCGCGGCCGGGTGCTGGAAAAGCTTGCGCGGCAGAAGGCGGCCGCTAAGAATGAGACCAAGGGGTAACATTTAGAATCCCCGGGGAGGTCACGATGAACCGGCGGGAACTGTTCGCGGCCATGGCCGCGCTTGGCGTGACGGGTCTGGCGCTCCGCCCCGGCGAGGCGCTGGCGGATGAGGCGACCGACGCGCGGGACCTCTGGCTCTACGGTCTGCCGATCATCGAGATGGCGACCACCCGGGCCCGGCATCTGGGCGAGGGAATGACGCTCAACCGCCTGCGCCATGCGCGGACGCTGTCGGATCACACCGCCCGGTCGGTCACCACGCCCAATAACGACACCCTCTATTCGATGGCCTGGATCGACCTGACCCAGGGCCCGGTGACCCTGACCGTACCGGCGACGGGCGACCGCTACTGGTCGGCGGCGCTGATGGACATGTACTCCAACAACAACGCCGTCATCGGTCTGCGGACCACAGGGGGTGGCGGCGGCCGCTACAGGATCGTCGGGCCGGGCCAGACGGGCAGCGGGCCCGATGTCCTGCGGAGCGAGACGCCGCACGCCTGGCTGCTGGTGCGCACCCTCACCGACGGCGGCGCCGACCTTGCCGCCACCCACGCGGTGCAGGACGGCTTCCGGCTGGAGGGCCCCGCGGGGGTCATGCCGCCGGCGTATCCCGGCCGGGCCGCCGCCCCGGTGGACTACTTCGCCGGCCTGCGGGCGCTGCTGAAGTCCGATCCTCCGCCGGCCACCGACGGCCGGATGCTGGCCCGGCTGGCGGCGTTCAAGGCCGATGGGCCGGGCGTGGCCGCCGGCGTCCAGCGGGCGCAGCAGATCGCGCGACTGGCCCTCGAGCGCCAGCAGTTCATCCAGGGCTGGAGCTACACCAGGCCCAACCTCGGGATCTTTGGACAAGACTACCTCTACCGGGCCCTGGTCGCCCTCAGCGGCCTCGCCGCCCTGCCGGTGGTCGAGGCCATGTATCTGCGCGCCGAAGGCGAACGGGATGGCGCCTACTGGGGCGACGACCTCTACCGGTTGTCGATCCCGGCCCGGATGCCGGTCGACGCCTTCTGGTCGCTGTCGATGTACGAGATCACGCCGGACGGTCAGCGCTTCTTCGCCGAGAACCCGCTGGGGCGCTACGCCATCGGCGACCGCACCCCGGGCCTGACCCGCAACCCCGACGGCTCGCTCGACGTCTGGATCGGTCGCGCCGATCCGGGCGGCGCGCGCTCGGCCAACTGGCTCCCGGCGCCGAAGTCCGGCCCGTTCGGCCTGAACATGCGACTCTACCTTCCCAAGGCCGAGGTGCTCGACGGCCGCTGGCGGCTGTCCGCCATTGAAAAGGCCTGACCATGACCGATCTGCGCGCCGCCGCCCGCGAGGCCTGGCTCTACACCCTGCCGCTGATCGAGATCGCGGCGATACGCAGCGTCGGCCAGGCGGTCGGAACGCCGCTGAACAGCTTCGGCATGATGCGCCGGCTGGCCGACCACAAGGCGCGGGCGGTGACGACGCCCAACAACGACACCCTCTACGCCACCTGCCAGATCGACCTGACGGGCGGGCCCGTCACCCTGACAATCCCGCCGTCGGGGGATCGCTATGTCTCGCTGCAGCTCATGGACGCCTGGTCCAACAGCTTCGCGGTGCTGGGCACCCGCACGACCGGCAATGACGGCGGCGTCTATACCCTGGTCGGGCCGACCG
>JBIKTU010000238.1:0-4095 GCA_044347965.1 Caulobacter sp. | reverse complement strand
GACGATGCCCATGGCCTTCTGTCGCGCCAGCCGCCGCTCGCGTTCAACGTCCCAGCCTTCATTGAATACGGCGTCGTATTTCAGGATCAGGTCGCGCGGCGCCTGGTGCGGCGCGTGACAGGCGCCGAGGCCGATCCAGGTCAGCCAGGGCGTGTCCGGTGCGTCGGCCGTGTGGTCGGCGATGTAGCGGATGGCCTGATCGACCAGGTCTTCGGTCAGGTGATAGCCGCTCTCGTAGGTTCCCGGCGCCGCGACCGGCGTGTTGTCGCGCACCAGCTCGGGCGAATACTGGTCGGTCTCCGCGTCGAGAAAGCCGTAGAAGCGGTCGAAGCCCCGGCCCAGCGGCCAGCCGTCGAACGGCCCGGTCGCGCCGCTCTCGGTCAGCGGCGTCACATGCCACTTGCCCAGCATGTAGTTCCGGTAGCCGTGCGGGCGCAGCATCTCCGGCAGGATGCCGGCCTCCTTCGCGATCTTGCCGCGATAGCCGGGATAGCCGCTGTCGAAGTTGGCCAGGCACCCGACGCCGACGCTGTGGTGGTTGCGGCCGGTCAGCAGCGCCGCCCGGGTGGTCGAGCACATCGCCGTGGTGTGGAAGCTGGTGTAGCGCAGGCCCCCGGCGGCGAGGCGGTCGATGGTCGGGGTCTCGATCGGCGAGCCGTAGCAGCCGAAGTCCGAGAAGCCGACATCGTCGAACAGCACGACCAGGATGTTGGGCGCGTCCTTCGGCGGCCGGGGCGGCTCCGGCCACCAGGGCGTCGAGTCCTTGATCGTCCGCCCGATCTTGCCGGCCATGGTCGCTCCTCCCGCGATCAGTTTTCGGGAGCCTAGCGCAATTGCTTTCGGTTACCAGTGGGTAACAGCGCGTTCAGTCGCCGCTGAGCCGCAGGGCGATGCGGCAGCGCAGGCCGTCGGGCTCGAAGGCCATGGTGGTTTCCCCTTTCATGTCGACCTGGATCGACCGCTGGATGAGCCGCGAGCCGAAGCCCTGCCGCGTGGGGGCGACCACGGTCGGACCGCCGGTCTCGCGCCAGTCCAGGGTCAGACGCCGCGCGCCGACGTCATCGCGGGTCTCGCTCCAGGCGACCGCCACCCGGCCCTCGGGAACCGAGAGGGCGCCGTACCGGGCGGCGTTGGTGGCCAGTTCGTGGGTCACCAGCGCGAGCGTCAGGGCTTCCTGGGCCGACAGGCGCACGGCCGGGCCCTCCAGGCTGGAGCGGGCCGCGCCGTAGGGGCCGAGCTCGAGGCGCAGCAGCTCCTCGAGCCGCGCGCCTTCCCAGTTGGCCGAGGTCAGCACGTTGTGGACGCCCGACAGCGCCATCAGCCGCGCCTCGAACGCGGTGCGGAAGGCGACCGGGTCGGGGGTCGCCCGCACGGTCTGGGCGGCGATCGACTGGACCGTCGCCAGGGTGTTCTTGACCCGGTGGTTCAGCTCGTCGAGCAGCAGCTTGCGATGCTCCTCGGCCCGGACCCGCTCGGTGACGTCCGAGCCCTCGACGAAGATGCCGACCACGGCGCCGTCGCTGTTCCGGATCGGCTGGTAGATGAAGTCCAGGAACCGTTCCTGCGGCGCCCCGCCCGGCGTCTGGATCAGGGTCACCGGCGCCGACAGACCGACATAGGGCTCGCCGGTGCTGAACACGGTGTCGAGCAGGGCGGAGAAACCCTGGCCGGCCAGTTCGGGCAGGGCCCGGGCGACGGTCTTGCCGATGATGTCCCGGTGGCCGGTCAGCTGCTGGTAGGCGGTGTTGCTGAGCGTGAAGACATGGTCGGGCCCTGAAAGCACGGCCATGAAGCCCGGCGCCTGCATGAACAGGTCGCGCAGGCCGGCGGTCTCGCGTTGCAGGGTGCGGCTGGCAGTCTCCGCCTCGCGGGCGCGCTGCAGGAGGTCGGTCTCGCCCGGCCGGTGGTCGGCCTGTCGCCGCAGCCGGTGCAGCTCGGTCACATCGACGGTGTTCTGCATCACGAAGGCGACCCCGCCGGAGGCGTCGCGCAGCGGCGTGTGCACCGCCGTCCAGTAGCGCCGCTCCATGCCGTCGCCGGTCCGGATGTCATAGGGGATGAAGGCCAGGGTGTCGGGTTCGCCGGTGTCGAGGACCCGCTGCAGCGAGCCGCGCAGTCGCTCGCCGTTCTCCGGGTCCGGGAACAGGTCGAACAGATGACCGCCGATCAGCGCCTCGCGCGTGCGGAAGGTCGCCGCCTCATAGGCGGCGTTGACCTCGACGTAACGCAGCTGGCGGTCCAGCACCATGTAGGGGCTGGGGAGCGCCTGGAAGAGCGCTCCGAAATCAAGTTCTGCCAAGCAACCCCCAAACCGACCCGTGCGACGCGTCAATGCGCGCGAAGCGGAAAGGGTTGCATGGCCCGCCCGCCCGCCCGCCCGCACAGCGCTGGCGCGAGCGCCTGACATGATGCATCCTTTGCCTGTGCGGGGAGCGGGCGGGGGGTGACCCATGCGGCGCTGGTGGTGGGTCAATCACACGCCGATGGCGCGGCGCGAGATCGCCGGCGGCTACCTGTGGTCGCCGCGCACCGAGCGGGGCGGGGCGCGCAGCCCCTTCTACGACAACATGCGGCGGGCCGGGCCCGGCGACCTGATCGTCTCCTACACCGCCGGCCGCCTGCGAAATGTCGGCCGGGTGCTGGACTACGCCTTCGCCGCCATTGAACCCGAAGGTGTCCGTGAGGGCTGGTGGCTGCCGGTCCGCTGGACGCCGCTGTCGCCGTCGGTCAGTCCGCGCGAGGTGATCGCCGCCCTGGGGCCGCTGATGCCGGGCCGCTACGCGCCGATCGACCCGGCAACGGGGCTGGGCCGGCAGAAGGCCTATCTGACCGAGATCGGCGAGGCCGCCTTCGAGGTCGCCGTCGCGCCGGGCCGCTTCGACCGCGCGGCGCTGGAGCGGGACGAGGTCCAGGCGCTGGAGCCGCCGCCGGCCGTGCGGGATCTGGACGCGGCGCTGGAACAGGCCATCGCCGCCGACCCCGGCCTCAGCGCCACCCAGAAGCAGCAGCTGGTCATCGCGCGGCGCGGGCAGGGCGTCTTCCGGGACAACGTCCGGGCGCTGGAGCCGGCCTGCCGCGTCACCGGGGTGGCCAATCCCTGGCTGCTGATCGCCAGCCACATCAAGCCCTGGCGGGCCTGCGCCACGGCGGCGGAGCGGCTGGACGGGGCCAACGGCCTGTTGCTGACGCCCGACGTCGACCTGCTGTTCGACCGGGGTTTCATCAGCTTCGAGACGGCGGGGGCGGTGCTGGTCTCGCCCCGGCTGGCGGCGGCGGACCTGGCCCGCCTCGGCCTGCGCGGCCTGACCGCCCGCACCGTCCGCCCGTTCTCGGGCCGCCAGACCGGGTATCTGGAGTGGCACCGGCGGTGGGTGTTTCTGAGCTGATCCGGACCGAAGGACGGCTGCCCGCGCCGCTCCTCCCCCTTGGGGGAGGTGGCTCGGCGAAGCCGGGACGGAGGGGGTTTGTGCGGCGGCGAGAGACCCCCTCAGTCAGCCCTTCGGGCTGCCAGCTCCCCCAGAGGGGAGCATCCGGTCGCTGCAACTCGACAGCTCCGGCGTATCGACAACCGACCGCCCAATAAAAAACGGGCCAGCGTCACCGCCGACCCGTTTCATCGAGTGGTCTCTCAGACGCCCTTAGAGCGGCTGCAGGTTTCCGGCGGCCATCTTGCCGCTGCGGCGATCCTGTTCGAGGTCGTAGCTGACCTTCTGGCCTTCGTTCAGGCTGCGCAGGCCGGCCCGTTCAACGGCCGAGATGTGCACGAAGACGTCGGCGCCGCCGTCGTCCGGCTGGACGAAGCCGTAGCCCTTGGTGGTGTTGAACCACTTCACAGTACCGGTAGCCATAGTCGTAGTGCCTTTCAGAGCAGAGCATTACCGCCAGGGTGGCGGGTTCAGAGAGACGAAATTTGCAGGGGGATTCAGGGCGATTCCGGGGCTCGATCCAGAAATAGAGACGACCAGTGAGAGCGCGTCCGAAAACTTGCAGATGACGACACTTCGAAACATGGCACATTCCCGCAAAACGGGAAAGCGGGGTTCTGCGGGGCAGGGTTACCGCCCGTTTCGCCTTGCGGGGCCCCGTTTCAGGCCT
>JBIKTU010000237.1:0-4104 GCA_044347965.1 Caulobacter sp. | reverse complement strand
CTTCACAGGACCGCCCAGGAAGCCGGCCAGCAGGGCCGATGCGCCGTCCTCGCCGGGCCGCCAGAAACCGAAGCCCGTCGACCAGTCCGGGCTCGTCGGCTGGAGCCCCCAGTCGGCGAGCGCCTCGCCGTCGGGCCAGATGACCGGTGTGACCAGATCGCCCGGCGACGGGAAGACGGGCCTGTCGACAAGGACGCTGCGCGCGGCGCGCCAGAACGGCGTGAACACCTTATAGGGCTCGCCCGAGCCGGACCTGACCGTCCAGGGCTCGACCAGCAGGCCGCCATCGAAGGACCGCGCCTCGACCCCGTCTTCGCACAGGTCGGACTTCAGGGCGCTGTCCCGGGCGACCGAGTGCTTGTCGTACAGCCGGTTCCAGACAACGGCTTCAGCGCCCGTCGTGGTGATGATCTCGCCGATCTGGTGGGCTGGGTCGCCGCGCCGCAAGATCAGGCGCGAGCCCAGCGCCTGGAGCGATGCGTCCAGCGAGGCCAGCGACTTGTCCAGCCACCAGAGGCTGGCGCCGCCGAGGGGCGCTCCGGTCTCGTCCAGCACGTAGAGGGGAATGATCGGCCGCCCGGACGCGACCGCCGCAGCCAGGGCAGGGTTGTCCGTGAGGCGCAGGTCCTGCCGGAACCACACCACGACGGGACCGGCCCCTGATTGCTCAGCCTGTTTCAAAGCGTCCTTCACGTTTGTTGTACGGTCGCTTCGGTCAACCGGATCATCGCCCGCTTGACCGCCCCAGCGTCAAAGCCCACACCCTGCGTCTCATGGATCTTGCTTCGCTCCAGTCCCTGCTGAGCTCCGTCGCGGGCGCCCGCGTTGCCTGCGTGGGCGATGTCATGCTGGACCGCTTCGTCTACGGCGAGGTCACCCGCACATCGCCCGAAGCGCCAATCCCGGTGCTGGCCCGCACTCGCGAGATCGCCATGCTCGGCGGGGCCGGCAACGTCGCCCGCAACGTCGCCTCGCTCGGCGGCACGGCGGCGCTGGCCGGTGTGATCGGCGACGACGCCGCCGCCAACGAGGCGCTGGCCATGATCGGCGCCGACGACCGGATGGAGGGTCATCTTGTCGCCGAGCGCGGTCGGCCGACCACCGTCAAGACCCGCTATGTCGCCGCCGGCCAGCAGCTCCTGCGCGTCGACGCCGAAGATGTCCGGCAGGTCGGCAAGGACGCCGAGGCCAGGTTGCTGAGCGCCGTGAAGCACGCCACCGCCGACGCCGGCGCCATCCTGCTGTCTGACTACGGCAAGGGGGCGGTGTCCCAGGCGGTGATCGAAGCCTGCCTCGCCGCGGCGAAGGCTTCGGGCGCCGTGCTCATCGTCGATTCCAAGGCCCGCAACTTCGCCCGCTACGGCGCCGCCGACATCGTCAAGCCGAACGCCGCCGAGTTGGCCGCCGCCACCGAGCTGCCCACCGGCACGGACGAGGAGATCGAGGCCGCGCTCGCCCGGGCTCTGGACCTGTCGCGCGCGAAGGCCGTTCTGGTGACCAGGGCGGCGAAGGGCATGAGCCTGGCCGTGCGCGGGGAGGGCGTCGTGCATTTCCCCGGTCGGCCGCGCGAGGTGTTCGACGTCTCGGGCGCCGGCGACACGGCCCTGGCGGCGCTCGGCCTAGGGCTGGCAGCCAAGGCCTCGGCGAACGACGCCGTGATCTTCGCGCTGCTGGCCTCCGGCGTGGCGGTTGGCAAGGCCGGCACCGCGGTGGTGCTGCCCTCCGAGCTGATCGAGGCCGAGATCGCCGCCCATATGGCCCCGGCCGAGGCCAAGCTCGCCACGCCCGCCCAGGTCACGGCCAAGGCGCAGGCCTGGCGCGAAGCCGGCCTGAAGGTCGGCTTCACCAACGGCTGCTTCGATATCCTGCACAAGGGCCACGTCGCCTACCTCGCCCAGTCGCGCGCCTGGTGCGACCGGCTGATTGTAGGGGTGAACAGCGACCGTTCGGTGCGGGCGCTGAAGGGAGATGGCCGGCCGGTCAACGACCTGGAGTCCCGCGCCCTGGTGCTGGCGGGCCTTGCCCACGTCGACCTTGTGGCGCCGTTCGACGAGGACACACCGCTGGAGCTGATCAAGGCCGCTCGTCCCGACGTTCTGGTCAAGGGCGCTGACTACACCGTCGAGGGCGTGGTCGGTCACGAGCTGGTCCAGTCCTGGGGTGGCGAGGTCAAGCTCGCCCCCATCGTCGAGGGCTACTCGACCTCCGCCGCCATCGCCCGCATCACCGAGAAAGCCTGAGTTCCCATGACCCGCCGCATCGTTTTCGTCACCGGCGGGGCCGGCTTCATCGGCTCCAATATCGTCGCCAAACTGGCGCAGGACCCGTCGCTGGACCTGGTGGTCTGCGACTGGCTGGAAACCGCCGAACTCGGCAAGTGGAAGAACCTGGCCAAACACCCGATCGGCGACTTCGTACCGCCCGAGCACATGTTCGAATGGCTGGAGAAGCGCTGGCAGGACGTCCAGATGGTCATACACATGGGCGCCATCAGTTCGACGACCGAGCCGGACGCGGACAGGATCGTGCAGACCAACTTCTGCCTGTCGCGCGACCTCTATCGCTGGTGCACCGACCGCCAGCGGCGGTTCATCTATGCGTCTTCGGCGGCGACCTACGGCGACGGTTCGCAGGGCTTTGATGACCGGGACGATGTGGAGAGCCTCAAGGCGCTGCGCCCGCTCAACACCTACGGCTGGTCCAAGGCGCTGTTCGACGTCTTCGCCGCCCGCCAGGCCGCCCGTGACTATGCCCCGCCGCAGTGGACCGGCCTGAAGTTCTTCAACGTCTATGGCCCCAACGAGGAGCACAAGGCGTCGATGAAGTCCGTCGCCTCGCAGATCTGGCCCAAGGTCAAGGCCGGACACCAGGTCCAGCTCTTCAAGTCGCACAATCCCGACTATGCCGACGGCGGCCAGCTTCGCGACTTCGTCTATGTGCGGGATGTCGCCGACGTGGTCGCCTGGCTGCACGAGACCGAGACGGTGAACGGCGTCTACAACCTGGGATCGGGCAAGGCGCGGTCGTTCAAGGACCTGGCCGAGACCGTCTTCAAGGCCGCCGGTCGCACGCCGGACATCGACTACACGCCCATGCCGCCGGCGATCCGCGACAAGTATCAGTACTTCACCGAAGCCCGCATGGATCGACTGCGGGAGGCGGGCTACCCGGGCCAGATGACCCCGCTCGAAGACGGCGTCACCGAGTATGTCCAGAAGTACCTGAGCGCCGCCGACCCCTATCGCTGATGGTCGCCGCGACAGGATGCAGACGCGCTTTGCGACGTCGTGTAACGCTCTTCGCATGTGGGGTTTGAAGGGCTTCAAGCGCTGGGTCTTCCTCGGGGCCGTGATCACGGTCGCCGTGCTGCTGGCCGCCGCCTGGCTGATGCGGGTGGAGATCATCCGCTCCACGCTGGATCCGCGTGTACCGTTCCAGACCTACAAGCCTCCCGGCGCGGCCGACTACACGGAGACGCGGGCCTGGGCGCTGTTCCCGGAGGCGAAGGTCGAGCCCGCGCTCCCCGCCGACGTGTTCTTCATCGGGCCCACCACCTACAACGGCGGCGATCACTGGAACTCTCCCTGGCGGGACGAGGACGCCTGGCGTCTGACCCGCCGGGCGATGTTGCCCAACTACGCCGGCCCCTTCGCGCGGGTCGGGCGCGTTTTCGCGCCGCACTACCGCCAGGCCAGCCTCTACTCCCATCTGACCCTTCGCGACGACGCGCGCAGCGCCCGCGTCTTCGCCTACACAGATGTGCTGACCGCCTTCCGGGTCTGGCGACAGGCCCACGATACCGGCCGTCCTCTGGTGGTCGTCGGCATCGAGCAGGGCGGCCTGCTGGCGGACCGTCTGGTGCGCGAGGAAATCGCGCCGGACGCCAGGCTGCGCGGGCGGCTGGCCGGGGTCTATCTGATCGAGAGCATCGTTCCCGCTGACCGCTACGGCGAAGGCGCGCCTCTCCCGGCCTGCCGGACTCGCGCCCAGGCCCGCTGCGTGGTCGCCTGGGCGACGCCGCGTGAACGCAGCGCCCGCGAGCTGCTGGAGCGGTCTCTGGTCTGGAATGATCGGGGGCAGCTGGTCGAGCTGGGCGGTCGGGCG
>JBIKTU010000236.1:0-4112 GCA_044347965.1 Caulobacter sp. | reverse complement strand
GCCGGCGTGAGCGGGTCTTCCGCCGCCAGCCGGGCGCGCAGCGCCTCGACAGCGGGCCCCACCGAGCCGACCGTGAGGTCCGGCCCAGCCGCAAGCTGGGCCCAGCCGCCGCGCGCCTGGATGTCTCGATAGGTGGTCAGGCCGACCTGCAGGGTCTCGTACCCGGGATAGGGCGGCGGCAGGGCGTCCAGCCAGGCCTGCAGGCGGTTGTCGGCCACGGCGCGGGCCAGTCCGCCCCGGGCGTCGAACGGCTGCGGCCGAAGCCCCCAGTCCGAGCGGAAGTTGGCCACGTTCAGCCGCCCGACCTTGACGGCCTTGGCGTAGCGCAGCGTCGCGTCGATCAGGGCCGCCTCACTCTCGCCGCGCGGCGTGAACTCGCCGGGGGCGAAACCGTGCCGGTCAGAGGCGGCCAGGGTGGCGCGCAGCAGGTCCGCCTGCGCCGGGGTCAGCACGATCACGCCGTCAACCGGACGCGCATAAGGAACAGCGCTCGTCGACGGCGCCTGGGCCAGCGCCGGCCCCTGGGCCGAAGCCGCGAACAGGCCTGCGACAACCAGCCCCGTCGCCCCCATACGCAACCCTTGCGACATCGCCGTCGACCGCCCCTTGAAGCTCATCAACGCAACGGTAGCAGAGCTTCCGCGGACTCGCGCACCGTTGTCATCCGCAACGCGAATTTCCGCCGCGACTGTGGCGCGACCGCACACACCGCCCATTCCCGCCTTCGCCAAACTGATCTCCTTGCGAGGCGTCTCTGTCGCGCCATCGACCCAACGGCCCCTCCAAAGCGCGGGTTCCCGGTTCGCCGCATCTGGCGACAAGGTCGCGGCATACGACCACACGCCCCTTTCGCCGCAAGGGCCAAGGGTTCATATGGGAGGCATGTCACAAGCTCATGTCGACGCCGAACCCCGCCCGTTCCTGACCGGACTGTCGCGGGGCGTGAAGCACCGCTGCCCGAACTGCGGCGAAGGCAGCCTCTACAGCGGCTATCTCAAGGTCCGGCAGAGCTGTCCGGCTTGCGGTCATGACCTTTCGGCCTATCGCGCCGACGACGGTCCCGCCTATTTCACCATCCTGCTGGTCGGCCACCTGATCATCGCGCCCGCGTTGCTGTTCCCGGTCGTCTGGGAGGCCTCGCCCTGGGTCGTCGTGCCGGTGAGCCTGTCGCTGCTCACCGCCCTGGTGCTGACCATACTGCCTCGTATCAAGGGCGCCTTCATCGGCGGCCTGTGGTCGATCCGGCCGGCGCCGCCGCACGGCTGAGCCGGCCGCCCGCCGCTCACGGCGATGTGGTCGCGCCGCGATTGACACTGTCACGCCGCGCGCCCGACTGTCGGGGTCCCCAATGTGAAGGAGAGCCGCCAGTGGCCCACAAGTTCGAGATCTACAAAGACAAGGCCGGCGAGTTCCGGGTCCGGTTCAAGTACAACAGCGAGACCATGTTCTCGACCGAGGGCTACAGCTCCAAGGCCTCCGCCCAGAACGCCATCGACTCCCTGAAGAAGAACGCGCCCGAAGCGCCGGTCGAGGACAACAGCTAGTCGTCCCGCGGGGCGAGTGGTTCGGCGACCTGCCCAGGCGCCGAACCGCCGCCCGGCCACCCTCTCAGCACAGCGCCGGAACTTCCGGTCGCCTCCAGGGATTGCGACAGCTGAAGCTGTTCGCTGTTCACGGAGACACCACATGCTGGGGACCATCCTCATCATCGTTCTTGTTCTGCTCGTCGTCGGCGCCCTGCCGACCTGGGGGCACTCGAAGTCCTGGGGGTATTTCCCCTCCGGCGGACTGGGCCTGGTTCTGATCATCCTGATCGTGCTGGTGCTGATGGGCCGGCTCTGACGCTCACGCACGCTTGCAGCCGCCACCGCTTCACCTAACCTCGCCTGTTCGAAGCGCGGGGCGGGGGAAGCGGCATGACGGCGACGGAAACGGGGGCGATCGACGAGACGCCGACGGGCCCCACCGCCCCCGGCCTCACGCCGGCGCAACGTCTCAAGGCCATCCTCGGCGGCTCGGCGGGCAATCTGGTCGAGTGGTACGACTGGTCGGCCTACATCTTCTTCACCGTCTATTTCGCCAGCCACTTCTTCCCGGAGGGCGACCAGACCGCCCAGCTGTTCAAAGCCGCGGCCGTGTCGGCGGTGGGCTTCCTGGCGCGGCCGGTGGGCGCCTGGCTGATGGGGGCGTACGCCGACAGGGCCGGCCGGCGCGCCGCGCTGACGCTGTCGGTGGCCATGATGTGCGCCGGCAGTCTGATCATCGCCCTTGCCCCCACCTATGCCCAGGTCGGGGCGCTGGCCCCGGCCATCCTGCTGGGGGCCCGCATCCTGCAGGGCCTGTCGGTCGGGGGCGAGTACGGGGCCAGCGCCACCTACCTGTCGGAGGTCGCGGGCCGGAAGAATCGCGGCTTCTGGGCTAGCTTCCAGTACGTGACCCTGATCGCCGGCTCGCTCTCGGCCCAGGGACTGGTCGTCATCCTGCAGTGGCTGATGCCCGAGGCGGACCTTAAGGAATGGGGCTGGCGTATCCCCTTCTTCATCGGCGCGGCGCTGGCGGTGGTCGTCTTCTGGCTTCGCAGCGGCATCCATGAGAGCCCGGGCTTCGAAAACGCCAGGGCAGCCGGCGCGGCGCGCGGCAAGACCATGCTGCTGTTCGTGAAACATCCGAAGCAGACGCTGATGGTCATGGGTCTGACCGCCGGCGGGTCGCTCGCCTACTATGTCTACACCAGCTACATGCAGAAGTTCCTGATCAACACGACGGGCTTCAGCAAGGAGACCGCCAGCCAGGTCATGGTGGCGGCGCTGTTCTGCTTCATGCTCATGCAGCCCCTGTTCGGCTGGATCTCCGACAAGGTCGGGCGAAAGCCGCTGCTGCTCTTCGCCTATGGGGGCGGCATGCTGGCCACCTGGCCCCTGCTGTCCGCCATCGCCGGAGCCACCAACGCCTTCGCGGCCTTCGGCCTGATCATGATCGCCCTGACCTTCCAGTCCGGCTACAGCTCGATCTCCGGTCTGTTCAAGGCGGAGATGTTCCCCGCCCACATCCGCGCCCTGGGTGTCGCCCTGCCCTATGCCCTCGCCAACTCCATCTTCGGCGGCTCGGCCGAGGCCGTGGCGCTGAGCTTCAAGGCCGACGGTGTCGAGAGCAACTTCTACATCTACGTCACCGCCATCCTTCTGGTCGGCTTCATCACCGTCATCCTGTTGCCGGACACGAAGAAGACCAGCCTGATCGAGGAAGACTGAGGCTCTCGCCATGCCCGTGCCTGATCTTGCCGCCCTGGTCTTCTTCCTCGCCTGCTGGCTCTTCTACGAGCCGCTGCTCAAGCTGCTGTCGCGCGGCGCCTCGCTGAACAGCGACATGACGGTGATCCGCGGCGCCTGGATGGGCCAGATGGCGCGCCGGGAGATCCGGCTGATGGACGCCAACCTGCTGGGTCACGCGCTCAACTCGGCCTCGTTCTTCGCGTCGTCGAACCTGCTGCTGATCGCCGCCTCGGCCGGGGCGCTGTTCGGCGGCGAAAGCACCTTCGCCAGCGTGTCCAGCCTCGAGGTGATCCAGACCTCGACCCGCTTCCTGTTCGAGGGCCAGCTGGCGCTGATGGTGGCGGTGCTGGCGCGGGGCCTTCTTGCCTTCATCTGGGCCATCCGCCAGATGAACTACAGCCTGGCGATCATGGGCGCGACGCCCGAGGGCGAGGCGGTCGACCCGGCGCTGCATAGCGCCTTCGCCGACGCCGCCTCGCGGACGCTGAACCCGGCGCTGTCGTCCTTCAACGCCGGCGTCAGGGGCTACTATTTCGCGCTGGCCGCCGCGGCCTGGCTGTTCGGGCCTCTGGCCTTCTTCATCGCCACCGTCGGGGCCGTGGCGCTGCTGGTCTGGCGCCAGCGCCAGTCGTCGGCGGCGAAGGCCATCGCCGACCTGCGAAAGGTGATCGACCGGACGTCAGCGCAGCCCTAGACAGGCGTCACGCCCCGACACCGACCCCGATCGGGCAGGCCACGCCCGTGCCGCCGATGCCGCAGTAGCCGTTCGGGTTCTTGGCCAGGTACTGCTGGTGATAGTCCTCGCCGTAGTAGAACGGCCCCAGCGGCGCGATCTCGGTG
>JBIKTU010000234.1:0-4123 GCA_044347965.1 Caulobacter sp. | reverse complement strand
CGGCCTACAAGTTCTTCCTCTACACCCTGCTTGGGTCCGTCCTGATGCTGGCCGCCGTGCTGACCATGATCGGCGTCGCCGGCACCAGCTCGATCCCGGAGCTGATGCAGTACAAGTTCGCCGACTGGCTGCAGCCCTGGCTCTGGGTCGCCTTCTTCGCCAGCTTCGCGGTGAAGATGCCGATGTGGCCGGTGCACACCTGGCTGCCGGACGCCCACGTCGAGGCGCCGACCGCCGGCTCGGTCATCCTGGCGGGCATCCTGCTGAAGATGGGCGGCTACGGCTTCATGCGCTTCAGCCTGCCGATGTTCCCCGACGCGAGCACGATGTTCGCGCCGCTGGTCTTCGCCCTGTCGGCCATCGCCATCGTCTACACCTCGCTGGTCGCCTTCCGTCAGACCGACATCAAGAAGCTGATCGCCTACTCGTCCGTCGCCCACATGGGCTTTGTGACCATGGGCATCTTCAGCGGCAACGTGCAGGGCGAGCAGGGCGCCATCTTCCAGATGCTGAGCCACGGGGTGATCTCCGGCGCGCTCTTCCTCTGCGTGGGCGTCGTCTATGACCGCATGCACACCCGCGAGATCGCCTTCTACGGCGGTCTTGTGAACCGCATGCCCTGGTATGCGGCGGTCTTCATGCTGTTCACCATGGGCAATGTCGGCCTGCCGGGCACCAGCGGCTTCGTCGGCGAGATCCTGACCCTGACCGGCGTCTACCAGGCCTCGACCTGGACAGCGCTGGCAGCCACCACCGGCGTGATCCTGTCGGCTGTCTACGCCCTGTCCCTCTATCGCCGCGTCGTGTTCGGCGAGATGACCAATCCGGCCCTGGCCCAGATCAGCGATCTGGACCGCCGCGAGGTGCTGATCTTCGCGCCGCTGATCCTCTCGACCCTTTACCTGGGCTTCCAGCCCGACGTCGTCTTCAACATCACCGGCGCCTCCGTCGAGGCGCTGGTCGGCGCCTGGCGCGCCGCTGTGGCCGGGTGAGCCGCCGATGACCCTCGCATCCCTCTCGCTCGTCTGGCCCGAGATCATCCTCGCCGTTTCGGCGATGGTCCTGCTGGTGCTCGGCGCCTTCCGCGGCAAGGGCGGGGTCGTGTTCAACGGCCTGGCCGTTCTGGCCCTGCTGGTCGCCGCCGCCTTCGCTGTCCTGGGTCCGCAGGGCCGGGGCTTCGCGGGCGGTGTGATCGTCGACGACCTGTCGGCCTTCGCCAAGGCGGCCATCTACGGCGCCAGCGCCCTGTCGATCATCCTTTCCGACCGTTGGCTGACCCGGCGCGGCGAGGACAAGTTCGAGCTGCCGGTGCTGATCCTGCTGGCCGCGCTCGGCATGGGCATCATGGTGTCGGCCGGCGACCTGATCTCGCTCTACATCGGCGTGGAACTGCACTCGCTGGCGCTCTACGTCCTGGCCGCCTTCCGCCGCGATGACGCCAAATCCTCGGAAGCGGGCCTGAAGTATTTCGTGCTCGGCGCGCTGTCGTCGGGCCTGCTGCTCTATGGCGCGTCGCTGATCTACGGCTTCGCCGGCTCGACCCAGTTCGACGTCATCGCCGGGGCGGTGGAGAACGGCGCCGGGGAGGGCATCCTGTTCGGCCTGGTCTTCCTGATCTGCGGCCTGGCGTTCAAGGTCTCGGCCGCGCCGTTCCACATGTGGACGCCGGACGTTTACGAGGGCGCCCCGACCCCGCTGGTCGGCTTCTTCGCCGCCGCGCCGAAGCTGGCCGCCATGGTGCTGCTGGCCCGGGTGCTGCAGGAGGGCTTTGGCGGCGCCGTGGCCCAGTGGCAGCAGGTGATCCTCGCCATCGCCATCATGTCGGTGTTCGTCGGCGCCTTCGCCGGCCTTGCCCAGAAGAACCTCAAGCGCCTGTGGGCCTACAGCTCCATCGCCAACATCGGCTACGCCCTGATCGGCCTGGCCGCCGGCGGCGAGGCCGGGGTGCAGGCCATGCTGATGTTCATGGTCCTCTACATGGTCGACGTGACCGGCTTCTTCGCCTGTATGACCGCGCTGCGACGCGACGGGCGGCAGATGGAGACGATCGACGACATGGCCGGCCTGTTCAAGGAGAAGCCCGGCATGGCCCTGGCCATGACGGCCTTCTCGCTGTCGGCCCTCGGCCTGCCGCCGTTCAGCGGCTTCTTCGCCAAGTTCTACGTCTTCAAGGCGGCGCTGGACGCGGGGCTGGCCTGGGCGGCGATCCTGGCGCTGGTCGGTTCGGTCGTGGCGGCCTTCTACTACCTGCGCCTGATCAAGGTGATGTGGTTCGACGCGGCGCCCGGCGCGGTCGAGGCGCCCGCCTTCAGCGCCCGGACCATCGCGATCGGCGCGGCGCTGTTCTCCTTCCCGGTCGGCCTTGTCGCGCTGGTCTGGCTGGACCCGCTTTCGAAAGCGGCCGCGGCCGTCCTCGGCTGACACGGACCCTGGCCGGTTGACGTCCTTCGAGATCATCGTCTTCGACGAGATCGACTCCACCAACGCCGAGGCGGCGCGACGCGCGGCGCGGGGCGAGACCTGGCCGGTCTGTCTGGTCGGGTTGCGCCAGACGGCGGGACGGGGGCGGCGTGGCCGGGCCTGGGAGACGGCGAGCGGCAACCTCGCCGCCACCTTCCTGTTCACCTCCGACCGGCCGCTGGCCGAGATCGCCCAGCTGTCGTTCGTCGCCGCCCTGGCCGCCGGCGAGATGATCGATCGCCATGTGCCGCCGTCGCTGGTCTCCCTGAAGTGGCCCAATGATCCGATGGTGGCCGGGGTGAAGACCGGCGGCATCCTGCTGGAGTCGGGCCAGGCGCCGGGCTGGCCGGCCTGGGTCGCCGTGGGGATCGGCGTCAACCTGGCGTACTCGCCTGATCAATCCGAACGGCCCGCGACCAACCTGGCGGCCCATCGCCCCGGCGGCGCGCCGAACGTGCTCGAGGCCGTCGAGCATCTGCGGGACGCCTTCCAGGGCTGGCTGACCACCTGGACGCAGGGCGGGTTCGAACCCGTCGCCCAGGCCTGGACCCGGCGGGCCCACGGGCTGGGCGAGCCCTGTATCGCGCGATTGACGGACGAGACGGTCGAGGGGGTGGCCGAAGGGCTCGATCCCGACGGCGCGCTGCGTCTGCGCTTGCCAGACGGAATGCTGCGGCGCATCACGGCCGGCGACGTCTTTTTCGGCGGATCGTAGCGGATGATGCAGTCGTCCGTGGTTCGATCCGCCTTGTCCAATCGTGCCGGCTCGGCTTTGCCAAGCCGGTGGGGAGAACGCTGAATGCTGCTGGCCATCGAGCAGGGCAACACCAACACGATGTTCGCCGTCCACGACGGCGCGTCCTGGATCGCCCAGTGGCGCAGCGCCACCGAAAGCACCCGCACGGCCGACGAGTACGCCGTCTGGCTGTCCCAGCTGCTCGAGATGAACGGTCTCAGCCTGAAGCTGCTGACCGGCTGCATCATCTCCAGCGTGGTGCCGCAGTCGATCTTCAACCTGCGCAACCTGTCGCGTCGCTACCTGCAGGTCGAGCCGCTGATCGTCGGCGAGAACGCCGAGCTGGGCATCGCCGTGCGCATCGACAAGCCGTCCGAGGCCGGCGCCGACCGGCTGGTCAACGCCATCGGCGCCCACATCGAATACCCCGGGCCGCTGATCGTCATCGACAGCGGCACCGCCACCACCTTCGACATCGTGGCGGCCGACGGCGGCTTCGAGGGCGGCATCATCGCTCCTGGCATCAACCTTTCCATGCAGGCGCTGCACGACGCGGCCGCCAAGCTGCCCCGCATCGCCATCCAGCGCCCGGAGCGCAACCGCGTGGTCGGCACCGACACGGTGACCGCCATGCAGTCCGGCGTCTTCTGGGGTTACATCAGCCTGATCGAGGGGCTGATCGGCAAGATCAAGGCGGAGCGGGGCGAACACCTGACCGTCGTGGCCACCGGCGGCGTCGTCTCGCTGTTCGAGGACGCCACCACCATGATTGACCACTACGATCCCGACCTGACTATCCGCGGTCTGCTCGAGATTCATCGCCGCAACCAGCGGCTGGCGACCTGATGACCCCACATGAAACCGACGAACTCGTCTTCCTGCCGCTCGGCGGGTCGAACGAGATCGGGATGAACTTCAATCTGTACG
>JBIKTU010000235.1:0-4123 GCA_044347965.1 Caulobacter sp. | reverse complement strand
GCGACCAGCGCCGCGCCGAGGCCGTCGACCGCCCAGTGGGCGGCCCGCGAGCGCTTCGGCCGCGACCGGATCGAACCGTCTACCATCGTCCCACACTGCCTCGCCGCCCGCGCGCCGTCCCGGTGAAAAGTTTGGGCGGTGAAAGATTGGATCACGGCCGCGACCCGGCTATCTGGCGGTCATGTCCACGATCCTGCCCGACGCCGCGCCGACCAACTGGGTGGACCGCCATGCGCCGCCGGCGCTGCGGCCGTGGCTGAAACTGGGGCGGTTTGACCGGCCGGTGGGCATCTGGCTGCTGATGCTGCCCGGCTGGATGGGCATAGCGCTGGCCTGCGCGATGCAGGGCCGCGGGCCCGATCCGCTGCTGCTCGTCCTTTTCCTCGTCGGCGCGGCGCTGATGCGGGCGGCGGGCTGCGCCTACAACGACATCGTCGACCGAGACATCGACGCCAAGGTCGCCCGCACCGCGCTGCGACCGATCCCGGCCGGCCAGATCAGCGTGAAGCAGGCCTGGGCCTTCGTGGTCGGCTGCTGCCTGGTCAGCCTGTTGATCCTGCTGACCATGAACCCCTGGACCATCGGTCTGGGCGTCGGGTCGCTGGCGCTGGTGGCGGCCTATCCGTTCATGAAGCGGATCACCTGGTGGCCGCAGGCCTGGCTGGGGCTGACCTTCAACTGGGGCGCGCTCATGGGGTTCGCGGCCGTCGCCGGCGCGCCGACCGCGCCGGCCCTGCTGCTCTACGCCGGCCTGGTGTTCTGGACCCTCGGCTACGACACCATCTACGCGGTGCAGGATATCGAGGACGACGCCCTGGCGGGGGTGAAGTCCTCGGCCCGGCGGCTGGGCGCCAACGCCAGATGGGGCGTGCTCGGCTTCTACATCGCCAGCTTCGTGATGGTCGTCGCCTCGGCCATGGTCGCCGACCTCGGCCCCCTGTTCCTGCCGCCCGTGGCGCTGTTCGCCGTCCACCTGTCGCGGCAGGCGGCCCGGCTGGACGTCTCTGACGGGGCAGGGGCCCTGGTCCTTTTCAAGTCCAACGCCGTCGCCGGCCTGATCCTGGCGGTCGCCTTCGCGGTCGGGGTCTGGAAGCCGGCGGCGGGGTTCTGACGCGATCTCCGCCCCCTCTGCCGTCATCCTCGCCCTTGTGGCGAGGACCCCTGCTGAAGCTCGCAGGTGCGGGTGTGATCACGCTCTCACGGTGAAGCTGATCGAGGGGTCCTGGGCACAAGGCCCAGGATGACGGGAAGGGAAAACTGACGCTACCGTCATTCTGGCCAGCCGAAGGACGAAGTGAGATACTCCTCCCATGGCCGTCGCAGCACGCGTGAAACCGAAGGACTTCTTCACCGACGAGGAGTGGGCGCCGCTGGCCGCGCGCTCGTCCTGGTTCGGGCTGTGGCTGGTGGCCCATGCCTGGCTGACCATCGCCGCGGCCGCGGTGCTGTTCATCGTCTTCCCCAATCCGCTGACCTTTGTCATCGCGGTGATGGTCATAGGCGCCCGGCAGCTGGGGCTGGCCATCCTGATGCACGAGGCGGCGCACGGCTGCGTGCATCCGAACATCAGGGTCAACGATTTCGTCGGCCAGTGGCTGTGCGGCGCGCCGACCAACAGCGACCTGCTCCGCTATCGCGACTACCACCTTCAGCACCACAAGTTCGCCCAGCAGGCCGAGGATCCGGACCTGTCGCTGTCGGCCCCGTTCCCGACCACCCGCGCCTCGCTGTGGCGCAAGGTCGTCCGCGACCTGACCGGCCAGACCTTCTACAAGCAGCGCATCCAGCCCAGCCTCGACGCCTTCAAGGCCGGCAAGGCGAAGGGCATCCCGTTCGGCAAGACGCTGAAGGGCGTGCTCGGGTTCTGGAAGCCGTTCCTGGTCTTCCACATCCCGATCATCATCGTGACCATAGCCGTCGGCTACTGGTGGGCCTGGCCGGTGCTGTGGCTGATCCCGATGGCGACCTGGTATCCGCTGGTCACCCGCCTGCGGAACATCGCCGAGCACGCCCTGGTCGGCGAGAACCAGCCCGACCCGCTGCGCCACGCCCGCACGACGATCGCCAACCCCATCGAGCGCCTGCTGATCGCGCCCTACTACGTCAACTATCACGGCGAGCATCACATGTTCATGCATGTGCCCTGCTGGAACCTGCCCAAGGCCCACAGGAAGCTGCGCGAGAAGGGCGTCACCGAGCGGATGCTGGTGGCGAAGGGGTATCTGGGCGTGCTGAAGGCCGCGTCGAGCAAGGGGCTGGTGGCGGCTTAGGGGATGGGCATGGACCCCGGCCGCCGATCCGGTCCACAAGCCCCTCATGATCACCGACCGCAGGGCCTTCATCGTCGAGAACACGCGCCTGCAGGCGCCGCCGCATGCGCCCGAGCTGGTGCTGCACCTGGCCGACGAGATCACGCCGATCTGGCGGCTGACCGAGGAGGAGCTGGACCGCATCGGCCTGCCGCCGCCGTTCTGGGCTTTCGCCTGGGCGGGCGGGCAGGCCCTCGCGCGCTACATCCTCGACCATCCGCACCTCGTCGCCGGCAAGCGGGTGGTCGACTTCGCCTCGGGCTCGGGCATCGTCGCCATCGCCGCGATGCGGGCCGGCGCGGCGAGCGTGCTGGCGGCCGACATCGACGTCTTCTGCGAGGCGGCGATCAGCCTCAACGCGGCGGCAAACGGGGTCGCGCTGGACTTCACCGACGTGAACCTGCTGGACGCCCCGCCGCCGGCCGAGGCGCAGGTCATCCTGGCCGGCGACATCTGCTACGAGAACCCGCTGGCGACCCGGGTGCTGGCCTGGCTGGCCGCCGCCCGCGACGCCGGCGCGACGGTGCTGATCGGCGACCCCGGCCGCACCTATTTTCCCAGGGACGGCCTGACCAAGCTGGCCGAGTACCAGGTGCAGACGACGCGCGAGCTGGAGGACTTCGAGGTCAAGAAGACCAGCGTCTGGGCGTTCCCCTAGGCGGTGTTGACTCCCGCGAAACGCCGTGAACAAACTGGCAACAACAGGGGTGATGGCCATGCGTGAAGACGGCAAGATCGACTATTTGGAAATGCCCGGCGGCGCCCTGCCGGCGACCAGGGCCTTCTACACGGCGGCCTTCGGCTGGAGCTTCGTCGACTACGGCCCCAGCTACGCGGGGTTCAACGAGGGCCTGGACGGCGGCTTCGACGTCGAGGGCGCGCCGGTCCCTCTCGTGATCCTCTACGCCCACGATCTGGAAGCCATGCAGGCGAAGGTCGAGGCAGCCGGCGGCGTGGTGGTCAAGCCGATCTTCAGCTTCCCCGGCGGGCGCAGGTTCCACTTCCGCGACCCGGCGGGCAATGAACTGGCGGTCTGGAGCGAAACCTGAATCTTCCTCCCTCCCCTTTATGGGGAGGGACAGGCCGCGAAGCGGCCAGGGTGGGGCAAGTGTCAATCATTCGCGCACGCCAGATGCGATCAATCATGCCGCCCATGGAGGCGAAGCTTTGGTCGCGCCTCAAGCTGCTCCGCGCCGAGGGGTTCCACTTTCGGCGGCAGGCGCCATTTCGTGGATACTACCTGGACTTCGTCTGTTTCAGCCGGAAGCTCGTCGTCGAGCTCGATGGGACGACGCATGCCGACGATTCGCAGATCGCTTACGACGCGGTACGTGACGTCGTCGTTCGGCGGGAAGGCTTCACGGTTCTGCGGTTCTTCAATCATCAGGTCCGCGAGAACATCGACGGCGTTATGCACAACGTACGGCTGGCGCTGGGCGCGCCGGTGCGATTGCGGCCATCACTTGCCCCACCCTGACGAGCCTGCGGCTCGTCTGTCCCTCCCCACAAGGGGGAGGGAGAACGCACACTCCTCCCTCGCCCCGCCGCGCATCCGGCCTATAGTCCCGCCCAAAGTATTCGCCGGGAGTCCTCCGCCCATGCGCCGCCGCACCTTCCTCGCCGCACTGCCGGCGACCGCCCTCGCCACATCGGCCCTGGCCCAGAGTCGCCCGGGCAACCCCAACCTGAACCGCCCCGACGTCAAGAGCGGCGACCGGGTCGACGGCGCCACGTTCGCCAGCCGATCGGCGGCCTGGGGCGTTCACGGCGCGGCGGCCACGGCGCATCCGCTGGCGACGATGGTCGCCATCGAG
>JBIKTU010000233.1:0-4133 GCA_044347965.1 Caulobacter sp. | reverse complement strand
CGACAGTGCTCGATTGCGCCGCGGACTATGGCGAGACCGACGCCGCCATCCTCGGGCGTCCCGTCCCGATCCGGGGCGTCGCCGGCGACCAGCAGGCGGCGCTGATGGGGCAGGGCTGCGTCCGCCCCGGCGAGATGAAGGCCACCTACGGCACGGGCTGCTTCATGCTGCTCAACACCGGGGGCAAGAAGTCGCTCAGCCGCTCGCGGCTGCTGACCACGGTGGCGGCGCGCATCGGCGGCAAGACCACCTACGCGCTGGAAGGCTCGATCTTCGTGGCCGGTGCGGCCATCCAGTGGCTGGGCGAGGAGCTGGGCCTGGCCGGCGGCCCGCAAGGGGCCGAGGCGCTGGCCCGCACCGCAAAGCCCGACCACGGGGTGGTGCTGGTGCCCGCCTTCACCGGGCTTGGCGCGCCCTGGTGGGACCCGGACGCGCGGGGCGGCATCTTCGGCCTGACCCGCGACAGCGGCCGGGCGGAGATCGCGGCGGCGGCTTTTGACGCCTGCGCGCTGCAGACGCGGGACCTGATCGAGGCCATGCGGGCGGATGCGCCGCACGCCTTTCACGACGGGGCCGAGCTGCGCATCGATGGCGGCATGGCCAGGAGCGCCTGGTTCAGCCAGCGGCTGGCCGACCTGACCGGCCTTCCGGTCCAGCGGGCGAGCTATCATGAGACCACGGCCCTGGGCGCGGCCCTTTTCGCGGGACTGGGTGCGGGGATCTTCGCCACGCCTGAGGAGGCGGCCTCGGCCCGCCCTGACGCCGAGGCTCTGACCCCGGTCGCGGCGACACAGGAACGCGAAACCGCCTACGCCCGCTGGCTGGACGCGGTGCCAAGGGTGAGGGGTTAGGTCCGTCTGGAGGGGCGACCGCCCGTTTCGCTTCCGGCCGTGACAGTCTGCCCTGGATGGGTGTGCCTGGGCGCCGACGGCACGGGCGCCGCATGCCTGCACGGGTTTCTCACAAGGGTTTCACTTGAATTGCCACTGGCCGTGGGTATCTGTGCCTCGAAGTCGGGGTTTCGCTAGGTGATTTTGTCCAGACGATCTCTGTTCGGTCTGTCGGCCGCGCTGGTTTCCGGCCTGGCCGCGCCGCTGCGCGCCTTCGCCGCCGACGCGCCGGCGATCGCAGGATCGGCCGCTCTGCCGCCCGGCGTGATGAGCGGCCGGATGATCACCCGCCAGATCATGGAGACCTCCCGCATGCCGTCGCTGTCGGCGGCGGTCGTTCGCGACGGCCAGCTGATCTGGGCGGAGGCCTTCGGCTGGGCGGACCTGGAAGCCCGCGCGCCGGCCCGGACGACTGGCCGCTACCGGCTGGCCAGCGTGTCCAAGGTCATCGCCGCGGCGGTGGCGGCCAGACTGGCCGAGCGCGGCGTGGTCGATCTCGACGCGCCGATCGGCCAATACCGGCCCAGCCTGCCGGTCGCCCACCACGAGACCACCTTGCGCCAGCTCCTCGCCCACACCGGCGGGGTGCGCCACTATGTCGGCAGCGACTTCGACCCGCGCAGGCCCGGCGGCGGCATCGACCAGCGGACCTATCGCAACACCGACCAGGCGCTGTCGATCTTCGTCCAGGATCCGTTGGTCTCGGTCCCGGGCGAGGTCTTCAACTACAGCACCTTCGGCTACACCCTGATGAGCGCGGTGCTGGAGTCGGCGACGCGTCTGAGTTTCCCCTACCTGGTCGAGAACGAGGTCACACGCCCCCTGGATCTGCAGACGGTCGGGCCCGACGTCGTCGGCGCCAAGGTGCCGGATCGCGTCCGCTGCTACCAGCAGGCGCGGGACAGCGGCGAGGTGCGTCTCGCGCCGCTGGTCAATCCTGCCTACAAATGGGCCGGCGGCGGACTGCTGGGCGCCGCGCCGGACATCGCCCGCTTCGGCGACGCCTTGCTCAATCCCGGATACCTTTCCATGGCCTCTCTGGAGCAGACCTTCACGCCCGTCGCGCCGACCCGTGAGGGGGCGCCGGTGCAGGTCGGCCTGGGCTGGCGCATCGACCGTGATCCGGCCGGGCGGCTGCGCTACCACCACGCCGGCAGCATCATCGGCGGCCGCTCCATCGTCATGGTCATCCCGGAAGCGGCCCTGTCCGTGGCCATCCTGTCGAACATGGGCGACCTGCCTGTCGATCCCCTGACCCCCGCCCAGCACCTGGCCGAAGGCTTCCTGACAGCGTGATCCCTCAGGCCGGCGCGTCCAGCAGGCTGAGGAGGTTGCGAAGGGTCGGGGAGTCGTCGTCGCGCCGCCAGACCAGGCCGGTCTCCAGGATCGGCGGCCCTGCCAGGTCCAGGTAGGCGACTCCGGCCCGGGCCAGGTTGCGCAGCGAGGCCGGCGCGAGGGCGACGCCGAGACCTGCGGACACCAGGCTGATGATGGTCTGCATCTGGATAGCCTCCTGTACGACCCGGGCCGGTCTGCCATGGTCCGCGAAATAGCCGGTGACCAGGTCGTGGAACGCGGGCGCGACTTCACGCGGGAACAGGATCACGGGGGCGTCGATTATGACCTCCGGTGCGAGACGTCCGTCCCGCGCGCTCAGTCGGCCCTCCTCGATCCAGGCGCTCGGGACCACCGCCACGAGGGGTTCGGAGACCAGCCGCCGGTAGGCGAGGCCGGCGGGCAGGGCGCGGTCATGCGGCGGGATAATGATGCCGGCATGGCGCTCTCCGGCGACCACGGCGGGGATCTGCAGGTCGCTGGTGGCCTCGGCCAGCCGAACCTCCACATCCGGACAGGCGGCGGCGTAGCGCCGCACCAGGTCGGGCAGCACATTGTAGTCCGCCGTGCTGACGAAGGAGAGCGAGAGATAGCCGGTCTGGCCGTCGCGAAGCCGGCGGGCGGCAGCCGGCAGCGCCTCGATGGCCGCAAGGCCGGCCCGGACGTGCGGCAGCCACTGTTCGCCCAGGGCGCTCAGCCGCACGCTGCGCCTGGACCGCACGAAGAGCACGGCGCCGAGTTCCTTTTCCAGCGCCATGATCGACTGGCTCAGCGGCGGCTGTGTCATGCCCAGCTGCTCGGCGGCCCGGCCAAAGTGAAGGGTCTCGGCGACGGCCGCGAAGTGGCGCAGGTGACGAATGTCCATTCATATTCCTGACGACCTAATAAAGACTGAGTAATATATTTTGGTCCGGATCGGAAGCGGCGTAGGATCATGCGATCCTGACAAAGAGACCGCCGCCATGCCCGTCCTCCGCTCGCGAACCTCCACCCACGGCCGCAACATGGCCGGCGCCCGCGGCCTGTGGCGCGCGACAGGCATGAAGGACGGGGACTTCGGAAAGCCGATCATCGCGGTGGCCAACAGTTTCACCCAGTTCGTGCCGGGTCACGTGCACCTTAAGGACCTGGGCCAGCTGGTCGCCCGCGAGATCGAGGCGGCCGGCGGCGTGGCCAAGGAGTTCAACACCATCGCCGTCGATGACGGCATCGCTATGGGTCATGGCGGCATGCTCTACTCGCTGCCCAGTCGCGAGCTGATCGCCGACGCGGTCGAGTACATGGTCAACGCCCACTGCGCCGATGCCATGGTCTGCATCTCCAACTGCGACAAGATCACGCCCGGCATGTTGATGGCCGCCATGCGGCTGAACATTCCGGTCGTGTTCGTCTCCGGCGGGCCCATGGAGGCCGGCAAGGTGCTGGTAAAGGGCGAACTGCGCGCCCTTGATCTGGTCGACGCCATGGTCGTCGCCGCCGACGACAGCTACAGCGACGAGGAAGTCGCCGAGATCGAGAAGGCGGCCTGTCCGACCTGCGGCTCCTGCTCGGGCATGTTCACGGCCAACTCCATGAACTGCCTGACCGAGGCGCTGGGCCTGTCGCTCCCTGGCAACGGCTCGGTGCTGGCCACACACGCCGACCGCGAGGCGCTGTTCAAGGAGGCCGGACGGTTGGTCGTGGACCTGTGCCAGCGCTGGTACGAGCAGGACGACGCCACGGCCCTGCCGCGCGGAATCGCCACCCGGGCGGCGTTCGAGAACGCAATGAGCCTGGATATCGCCATGGGCGGCTCGACCAACACGGTGCTGCACCTTCTGGCCGCCGCCCACGAGGGCGAGGTCGACTTCGGCATGGCGGACATCGACCGGCTGTCGCGCAAGGTTCCCTGCCTCTGCAAGGTCGCGC
>JBIKTU010000408.1:0-2839 GCA_044347965.1 Caulobacter sp. | reverse complement strand
TCGCAGCCACAGAAGGCCAGCTGTTCAAGGGGCGCACGGTCCTGATCATGATCGCCGTCGGCGTGCTGGCCTTCGCGGGCCTGGCGGTGCTGAGCGTCTATGCGCCAAGCCTGCGCAGCGGCAACGACGGCGGCGGTCATTCGCTGTCGAAGTCGGCGATCGGCTTTGCCGGCGCGGTAGAGCTGTTCCGCTCGCTCGGCGATCAGGTGATCGTAAGCCGGGGGAACACGCCGGAAATCGACCGCTCCGGGCTGATGATCATCACCCCGTCCGTGGATCATGACGCCAGGACCATTCAGTCCGTGGCCTTCGGCGGTCGACAGCTGATCGTCTTGCCGAAGTGGCTCGTCGCCCCGCTCCCGGCCCGACCCGGCTGGGTGCTGAAGGGGGACGCACTGCCCCTTGGACAGCTGGACAAGAGCGCCGCCCTGACCGCCTACGCCCCCAAGGCCGCGCTTCAGCGCGCCGCAGGCGTGGCGCGCCCCACGCTGCGGTTCGCCGACGGCCGGACAATGACGGCAGGCCCCGTCGACCAGCTGCAGACCTTGAAGTCGCCGGCGTTGACGCCCGTGATCACCGACGACAGGGGCGGCGTCATCCTGGCCCGGACGTCGAACGGCAGCACCTACATCCTCTCCGACCCCGACCTGCTCAACACCATGGGCCTCAAGAGCCTTGAGACTGCGCGGGCGGCGGACGCCATCGTCAGCGTGGCGCGACCGGACGGGCCGCTGATCTTCGATGTCAGCCTGCACGGCTTCAAGCGGTCGCGGAATCTGCTGGCGCTGGCCCTGGAGCCTCCATTCCTTGGCGGCACCCTGTGCGCCGTCGCCGCCGCCCTGCTGGCCGGCATCGCGGCCGCCATCCGCTTCGGACCGATGCGCCGGGCCACGCCGCCCTATGCCATGGGCAAGGGCGCGCTGGTCGAGAACACCGCCGGGCTGATCCGCATGGCCCGCCGCGAGCATCGCATGGCCGAGGGTTATGCCCGGCTCTGCCGCGACCTGGCCGCCCGCGCCGTCGGCGCCCCGCGCCAGCTGGAGCCGGCGCAGCTGGACGCCTTCCTCGACCGGCTCAGCGACCAGCGCGGCGCGCCGCTGTTCACGGACCTCATGGCGGCCGCCCGGGAGGCCGGGAGCCTCTCCGACCTGATCGCCGTAACCCGCAAACTGTATGACTGGAGACTGGAGATGACGCGTGCAGGTCACTGACGTCAAAGCGCTGGCGGACAAGGTCCGCGCGGAGATCGGCAAGGCGGTCGTCGGCCAGGCCGATACGGTCGACCTGATGCTGATCGCCCTGTTCGCGGGCGGGCATGTCCTTCTCGAAGGGCCGCCGGGCACCGCCAAGACCTTCCTGGCCCAGGCCTTCGCCGGAACCCTGGGGATCACGTTCGGGCGGGTGCAGTTCACCCCCGACCTGATGCCGGGCGACATCATCGGGGCCAACCTGTTCAACTTCCAGACCAGCACCTTCACCCTGACCAAGGGTCCGATCTTCTGTGACCTGCTGCTGGCGGACGAGATCAACCGCACGCCGCCCAAGACCCAGGCCGCCCTGCTGGAAGCCATGCAGGAGCGGTTCGTCACGCTCGACGGCAAGCGCCATCCGCTCGGCGACCGGTTCATGGTGGTCGCCACCCAGAACCCGATCGAGCAGCAGGGCACCTACCCCCTGCCCGAGGCGCAGCTGGATCGCTTCCTGTTCAAGCAGACCCTGACCTACCCCTCCGCCGAGGAAGAGATGGAGATCGTGCTGTTGCACGGCGCCAAGACAGGCCTGCCGGACATCAACGACCTCGGCGTCGGGCAGATCATCGAGGCCGCCGACCTGGCCGAAGCGGCGCGGACGGTTTCCGCCGCCCACCTGACCCGCGAGATCGCCGACTATGTCGTGCGGCTGGTCCGCGCGACCCGGGAGACCGGCGACCTGGAGACCGGGGCCTCGCCGCGCTGCGCCGCCATGCTGGCCATCGCCGCGCGGGCCAGAGCGGTGCTTGACGGCCGCGACTATGTCATCCCCGACGACGTCAAGGCGCTGGCCCTGCCCGCGTTGCGTCACAGGGTGATCCTGTCGCCCGCCGCCGAGATCGAGGGCCGCAAGGTCGACCAGATCCTGCGCGGGCTGATCGAGCAGGTCGAGGCGCCGCGGTGATCTATCCTACGCTCAGGGCGGTCATCATCGCCGCGCTGGGCGCGCCGGTCGCGCTCGTGATCGGCATTGTCGCGCCGGACCTGTGGCTGGCGGCGCCGGCATGGCTGCTCGTGCTGGCGGGCGTTACCCTGCTCGACGCCGCATTGGCCTGGCGGACCGGACGGGACCTCTCGATCGACTTCACCGCGCCCGCGCGGATGGGCGTGGGCGTGGACGCGAGAGGCGAGCTGGCGGTCGCCTTCAGGGGGGCGGCGCCGCCACGAACCGAACTTGCCGTCGAGAGCGACGCCAGGATCAGCGTATCGCCCGACCGGCTAGTCGTTCCGACCGAGGGCCGCTCGGGCGCGCTGTCCATGACCCTGACCCCGCGACGCAGGGGCGAGGCGATGATCGAGCGCGCCTGGGTGCGCTGGACCGGTCCCCTCGGCCTTGTGTGGAGCCAGCACAGCCGCGGCCTGAGGCGCAAGATCGTGCTGACCCCTGATATCGCCGGGGTGAAGGCCGAGGCCATGCGTCTGTTCGCCCGTGACGCCATGTTCGGGGTCAAGGCCCAGATCGATACCGGCGAGGGGGCCGAATACCACGCCTTGCGGGACTACGCCGACGGCATGGACCCACGCTCGGTCGACTGGAAGCAGTCCGCCCGCCACGGCAAGCTGATCGCCAAGGAGTACCGAACCGAGCG
>JBIKTU010000021.1:0-10748 GCA_044347965.1 Caulobacter sp. | reverse complement strand
TAACATCGTGCTGGCGCTCGATACCGGGCGGACGATGAGCGAGCCGCTGGCCGGCCTGCCGCGCATTGACCGGGCCATCAACGCCGCCCTGACCCTGGCCTATGTCAGCCTCAAGATCGGCGACCGTGTCGGCCTCTTCGGCTTCGACGCCCGGCCGCGCCTGTCCACCGGTATCGCCGCCGGCGTCGGCTCCTTCCCGCTGCTGGAACAGCTGGCCGCCTCGCTCGACTACAGCGACGAAGAGACCAACTACACACTGGGCCTGACGCAGCTGGCCTCGGACCTGGAACGCCGCTCCCTCATCGTCGTCTTCACCGAGTTCGCCGATCCGACCAGCGCCGAGCTGCTGATCGAGAACGCCGCGCGGCTCGGCAAGCGTCACAAGGTGATGTTCGTGGTGTTCCGCGACGAGGCGCTGGAGGCCTTCGCACAGTCCGAACCGGTCACCGCCGACGACGTCTCCCGGGCCGTGGCGGCCGCGACCCTGCTGCGCGAGCGTGACCTGGTGATCTCGCGGCTGCGCCGGACCGGCGCGCACATCGTGGATGCGCCGGTCGGGAGCGTGGGGCCGAGGCTCCTCAACGCCTACCTCGACCTCAAGCGACGCGACCTGCTGTAGGATACCCCGATGGCCGAACTGCAGCTCAAGAGTCACAGGTTCCGCAACGAGCGCGAGGCCTCGTGGCGGCGGCTCGACTCCCTGATGACCAAGGTCGAGCGGCAATCGGTCGACAGCCTCACCGACGATCAGCTGCTGGAGATTCCGGTGCTGTACCGCTCGGCGATGTCGTCGCTTTCTGTGGCGCGATCGATCTCGCTGGACCAGGCGGCCACGACCTATCTCGAGAACCTCTGCCTCCGCGCCTATCTGTTCGTCTACGGCGTGCGCTCGACGCCGCTGGAGCGGCTGGCCCGCTTCTTCCGCGAGGACTGGCCCCGCGCGGTGCGGTCGATCTGGCGCGAGACCCTGCTGGCCGCTTTGCTGTTCGCGCTCGGGGCGGTCGCGGCCTTCCTGCTGACCAGCCAGGACCCCGACTGGTTCTACTCGGTCATGCCCTCCGGTGCAGCCCAGGGGCGGGATCCGGCGACCAGCACCGAGGCGTTGCGCGCGACCCTTTACCATGACGACGGGACCTCGGGCCTGAGCGGCTTCGCGGCCTTCCTGTTCACCAACAATGCCCAGGTCGCCATCCTCGCCTTCGCGCTCGGCTTCGCCTTCGGCCTGCCGACGGCGCTGCTGATGGTCTACAACGGCCTTGGCGTGGGGGCGCTGATGGCGCTGTTCGTCAGCCGGGGCCTTGGCCTCGAGCTTGCCGGGTGGCTGATGATCCACGGCGTGACCGAGATCTTCGCCATCGCCCTGGCCGGCGGGGCCGGCTTCCGCATCGGACGGGCCATCCTTGCGCCCGGCGACCGACCGCGAGTCGAGGCCGCCGCCGAGGCCGGGCGCACTGCCGCGCTGGCCATGGCGGGGGTCGTGGTCATGCTGATGTGCGCCGGTCTGCTCGAGGGCTTCGGCCGGCAGCTGATCACGCTTGACGCGGCGCGGTTCGCCATCGCCGGCGCCACCGCGGTCATCTGGGGCCTGTACTTCTACCTGCCCCGCCGGAGCACGCCGTGAGTGTCCTCGACGGGTCCCGCCGGGCCGACGAGCGCGCCCTGATCACGCCGGAAGGTGTGGACCTGCGTGTGCGGGTGGCCGGCCCGGGCGAGCGGCTGTCGGCGCTGATGATCGACGTCGGGCTGATCGTCGCGATCATGATCGTCGGCCTGCTGCTGTGCTTCGGGGCCGGCTGGGTGATGGGCTTCCGGAACGGCGAGTTCCTGATGGTCATCCTGTTGATCGGCGGCTTCCTGCTGCGCAACGCCTGGTTCATCGCCTTCGAGCTGACCCCCTACGCCGCGACCCCGGGCAAGCGGGCGACAGGCCTGCGCGTGGCGGCCCGCAACGGAGGTCGGCTCTCGGCCGGCGCCATCCTGGCCCGCAACGGCATGCGCGAACTGGAGCTGTTTCTGCCGCTGACCATGGTGCTCGGCGGCGGCGGCGAGGGCGTCGATGGCTGGATGTACCTGTTCGGCGTGGTCTGGGCCGGCGTCTTCGCGTTGTTCCCGCTCTTCAACCGCGACCATCTGCGGATCGGGGACCTGGTCGCCGGCACCTGGGTGGTTCATGCGCCGAAGGTGACGCTGTTGCGGGACATGGTCGACGACCAGCCGGTTCTGGCCGCGGAATACGCCTTCACCCAGGCCCAGCTCGACGCCTACGGCGTGAAGGAACTGCACGTGCTGGAGGACGTCCTGCGCAAGGCGGATCGCAAGATCATGGCGGCGGTGGCCACCCGCATCAGGGGCAAGATCGCCTGGACCGCCGGCGAGTACGAGCTGGATCGGTCGTTTCTGCAGGCCTACTACACCGCCTTGCGCGGTCGGCTGGAGACACGGATGCTGCTGGGCAGGCGCAAGCGGGACAAGTTCGACCGCGACTGACCGCTCAGGCCGACAGCCGTCGGCGGAACAGGCTCAGCACCCGCTCCCAATGCCGCTCGGCCGAGGCGCGGTGATACGCCGGGCGCTGCGGGAAAACGAAGCCGTGTTCTGCGCCGGGGTAGGTTTCGACCTCCGCGTCGACGTCATGGGCGGCGAGATCGGCGGCCAGTTTCGGGATCATCTCTTCCGGGAACCAGCGGTCGATCTGGGCGCAGCCGAAGTAGAAGCCCGCGTCACGCCCCCGGGCGACGAGATGCGGGCTGTCAGCCGCCTCGGTCATCAGGGACACGCCGTGGATCGAGGCCGCCGCACGGACCCGGTCCGGAAAGGCGCCCGCCGCCTGGATGGCGTAGGGGCCGCTCATGCAGTAGCCGACCGTACCGACACGCGTGGCGTCAGCCGCAGCCTCGGCGTCAGCGAAGGCCAGCATGGCGGCGCAGTCGCTCATCACCAGCGCGGGCGACAGCGAGCCCATAAGCTCGAACATCCGGTCCCGCGCCGCCTCCAGCGCCGCCGGTTCGGTCGGAAACGGCCACAGCTCCATCACGCCAGAGCGGTAGTAGAGGTTGGGCAGCATCACATAGTAGCCGACGCTCGCCAGCCGCCGGGCCATGTCGCGCAGTTCCTCGCGGATGGCCGGGGCGTCCATCAGGAACAGAACGACCGGATGGGGCCCTTCGCGCTCGGGGTGGACGATGAAGGTCGTGGTGGCCCCGTCGGGCGTGGCGATGTCCAGTTGGCGTTCGATCATGAGGCGGGCTCCGGAGGCGTCGATCGCCACTATAGGCCAGGCGAGACCGAAGTCTCAGGTCTCGCGAAGCGGTCCCCAGGCCTCGACCTGATCACGCCGTTCGACCCGACGCCGCGCCGTGAGCATCGCGATCTCGGCGAGGCCGGCGCGCGCCAGCATGGCCATGACCGCTTCATGTCCCGGTTCCCCTACAGCCGGGATCGCGTCCTGGACCTTCTGAAGCAGGTAGAGGCGATAGGGCATGACGTTGACCGTGATGGACACGCCCCGCCAGTCGAAGGTCGTCTGCCCGATCACCCGGTCACCCGGCCGCTTCAGGCCGCTGGTCCCCGGTTCTATCTCCGGCCGCTCCGCCAGCCAGCCGTCGGCGAAGGCGATCATGGCCCGCAGTTCGGGCAGGTAGTCACGGGCTATGAAGGCCATCAGGGCCTCCAGCGTGGGCGGCGGAACGTCGCCGTCGAACAGCTCGGGCCTGTGGTCGGGATACTCCGCGGCATCGAGGCCGCCGGCGTTCATCCGCTCAACCCAGCGCCACACGCGGTAGGCGCGACGTTTCATCTGGTCGGCCGGATAGGGGTCACGCCCCAGGTGGGCGTAGAGCGGGCCGATCAGACCGTAGTCTCCGACCGTCGGCCGGCCGCCCAGCAGGTAGGGGAAGGCGGCCAGGTGGGCGTCGAAAAGATCGAGGAACTCCTCATAGGCCGCCTCGATCAGCGGGATCGACTCCGGGGAGACCCCGAAGCCCGCCATCGCCCGCCGCATGCGATCGGCCGCGAAGCCGAAGGTCGCCTCGCCTTCCGCCGCAGGCGCGCCCGGAGCCGCCAGGCCTGCGGCGAAGTCGCGGCCGATGAAGGGCTGGTTCTCTGCGTCGAAGTTCCAGCGGTAGTGCATGGCAGGACGCAGCAGGCCTTCGCCGCCGAATAGCTCGAACAGTCGGGCGATGAGCTGAAGCACCGGCGTCGCCGGCATCGTCGGCCAGCACAGACCGCCCTGACGCTCGAACCGGTCGATGATCTCCGACCCGTCCTGGATCAGGTCACCCTGCGGCGTCTCCAGGATCGGGATGATCCATCGGCCGACAGCGGGAACCACCCTCTCGCGAAAGCTCGGCGCGCCGGCCGGGACGTTCTCGAACGGGATGCCCTGCTTGATGAGGAAGGACCGGACCTTGGCCGTGTAGAGCGATCCGGGCGTGCCATGCAGGCGATACGGGGCGGTCATGGCTGGCTAGCCGAGACGGCGGCGGGCGATCAGCAGGATCGCCACCAGCACCGCCTCGATGATCATCGGCGGCAGCATCGGGGCGGCATAGCCGTCGACGGCCACGGTCACCAGGCGTCCCACCAGGGCCAGGCCCAGCAGCACCGCCGGCGGCGTCAGCAGCCTTCCCTCGCCCCGGATGGCCCCAGCCAGCGCGAACAGACCGCCGGCGGCGAAGAAGCCGCCGACGTCAGCCCGCAATGTCGCCAGACCCAGCAGGCCGTCCGCCTTCAGCCCAAGCGCCGCGGCCGGCGCCTCGGGCCCGATCCAGAGTCGCGCCGCAACGAGCAGCGCCAGCACGCCGATCACCCCGACCAGCGCCCGCAGAACGCCTCTGATCATTTCGCCCCCTATTGGCATTATCTATGCCGTTAGTAGAGCGTGATCGCCACCGGTCCGCAACCGTGATCAGGCGGCGATCGACAGCCTCATTCCGGCGGTCGGCGCGTCCCGGCGGATTTCACCTTCCATGTCGTCCATCAGCGCGTTGAGTTCCTTGCGGGCCTCGTCGGTCTCCTCGAGGGCCTTCTCCGTGTCCTTGTCGGGCCGCCGGATCGCGGCCTGCCCCTTGGCGGTCTCCAGCAGCCTGCCGATGTCTCTCACCATCTCGCGGACCTCCTTGAGGAACTCCAGCCCGTCCTCGCCCAGCTGCCTGCGGACTTCGGTGACCACCGCGTCATAGAGCGACCGGCCCTCGAAGGCGGCGCGGACCGCCTCGGCCTCAGGCGCGGGACCGGCGCCGGGCGCGGCCTCGTCCCCCCCTGAGCCGGGGCCGGCGTCGCCAGACCCATCGCCGGCCGCGACAGGCTCCCTATCCCCGGGCGCGGCCGTGGCGGCCTTGTCGGCCTTTACCTCCCCGGCCTTTTCCTTCGCGGCCGATGTGAGCACGGCGCCGACCGCATCGCCGCTGCTCCCCATCTCCTGGCCGCCGGCGTCCTTGAACGACTGGACGGCCGCCTTGAGCTCCTTGAACGCCTGCGCCAGCGCCCGGGCCATGGCCTTGGGGTTCTCCGCGTAGAGCTTGCGGACGATCTTGAGCCACTCGCGAACCTGATGCAGCTTGGCGCGAGCCTGGGACTTGCGGGTTTCGGACGCCTCGAACCTGGGACTGGACCGGACCTTGGCGGCGTCAGCCGAGACTTCCGAGCGGCGGGCGTCCTCTGCCTGCTTCAAGGCTGCGCGCGCGCGCAATTCACGCGCATAGTCTGCTGTCGCCGCGCCGGGAATGGCGGTCTGGATTCTCATGCGCCGAAGCCTTCTGCCGTTCGATGCCGGCGGCAGTCTGGCCGATCACGCTTAACGGGGAATGAGGAGCAGGTCCGGCGCGGCCCGGGCTTTGCGATGGTACCGCCTCTCAGGCTTGAACTGAGGACCTCCGGTTCCACAAACCGGCGCTCTAACCAACTGAGCTAAGGCGGCGCGCTTTCGCGAGCGGCTGGTTTAGTCTCAGCCGCGTTCTGGATCAAGCCTCGACCTTGCATGGCGCACCGAGGCGCTACACCTTCGGCGCATGACGAAAATCACCACACGCACCCTTGAGGCCAACGGCCTGACCTTCACCATCGACGAGGCCGGGACCGGCGACAAGGTCGCCCTGTTTCTGCATGGTTTTCCGGAAAGCCGGTTCTCCTGGCGATTCCAGCTGCCGCTGCTGGCGGCGCTGGGATGGCGGGCCGTGGCGCCGGACCTGCGCGGCTATGGCGATTCGAGCCGGCCGAAGGCGACGTCGGCCTACAAGGTCGAGACCCTGACCGACGACGTCGCCGCCATCTATGACGCCCTGGGCGCCAAGCGCCGCCTGCTGATCGCCCACGATTGGGGGGCGATCGTTGCCTGGGTGTTCGCGATGCGGAAGCTGCGGCCGCTGGACGGCCTGGTGATCATGAACGTGCCCCATCCGGCCGTGTTCACTCAGGTCATGCGCAGGGGCGGCGGGCAGCTGAAGAAATCCTGGTACGTGATCTTCTTCCAGATCCCATGGCTGCCGGAAAAGATGCTGACCGCCCGCCGGGCCGAGGGCGTCGCCCGGGCCTTCAGCGGCATGGCGATCGACAAGAGCCGGTTCCCGGACGATGTGCTGGAGGTCTATCGCGCCAACGCGCTCAAGCCCGGCGCCATGACGGCGATGATCAACTGGTACCGCGCCAACTTCGCCGGCGGGCTCAAGCCCTGGAGCGACGCCGACCAGCCGGCCATCGAGACCCCGACCCTGATGGTCTGGGGCGAGGAGGATGCCGCGCTCGGCATCGAACTGACCGAGGGCTATGGCCCCTATGTGAAGGACTTCACCCTGCATAGGCTGCCGGGCGTCTCGCACTGGGTGCAGCAGGAAGCTCCGGAGGCGGTCAACGCCCGCCTGGAGGCCTGGCTCGGCGACAAGGGACTGACGGGCTGAGGCGTGTTGGTCCTTCAGCCTGCCGCGGCTGAGCCGGTCCCCGGCTCTTTCATTACGCCCGGTCATGGCCCGACGTGTTCGGGCCACCTATGAACGCTGACTGCCGGGACGGACCCGCCGTCGGCGACCCGGGCCATACTCACAAAGTATGGGCAGCCCGAACAAGTCGGGCCGTGACGATGACCAAAGGTACGGGCGCCGCCACCAAGACAGCAAAACGCCCCGGAGGTTTCCCTCCGGGGCGTTCGCATTATTGAGCCGTGGCTACTCGGGCAGCTTCCACACCAGCGGAATGCGGACCGTGCCGCCGTCCACAGGTTGGCCATCCTTGGTCTGCGGCCGCATCTTGAACAGACGCGAGGCGCGGAGGGTGGCGTCACCGAAGCCCATGTCAGGCGGGTCTTCCGAGACGAGCGTACAGCCTTCCAGCGTGCCGTTCGCCTTCACCTTGCAGGTGATGGTCGCCCGACCTTCCCGTTCCAGGCGCTGGGCCCGTTCCGGGTAGTACCGCGCCAGATCCTCAGCGTTCGGACGGCGTGACCAGTCCGGGTTCGTGATGATCGACGGACGCGGCGGCTCCGGCGGACGGGGCGCGGCGGCGACAGGAGGCTCAGGCCGTTCGACCCGCTCTTCCTTCTTGACCGGCGGCACGTCCAGCGGCGGCGGCGGAGTCACATCCGGCGGCGGCGCGATCGGCGGCCGCGGCTGCAGCCTGGGCGGCGGCGGCGGCTTGTCGGTCGGCGGCGGCGGCGGAGGCGGCGGCGGCGGCGGAGGCGGCGGCTTGATCAGCTGGGTGTCCAGCTTCTCGTCCTCGAAGATCCGCTCCTTGATGGTGAAGCGCATCGTATAGAGGTACCAGCCGATGACCGCGTGGAAGGCGAACACGACGACGCCTGCGACCAGCAAGGCCGTCGGGTTCAGCTTCGCCTTCGGCGGGTCGAACGGGTTGTGCACCTTAAGCGGAGCGTCGTTGCTTTGCTCTGCCATGTGTCACCCGCCCGCCGCGTTGGCGCTGTCTTGCCCGATCAGAGCCACGCTGTAGAAACCACTGTCCTGCAACGTGTTCATCACCTGCATGAAGTCGCCGTAGCGGACCTCCTTGTCGGCCCGGATGAAAATCCGCTCCTTCGAGGGGTCCCGCTTCCCGACCTGCTTGATCAGGTCGGGACCCAGGGAGGCCAGGTCGGTCGGGGAGTCACCGATATAGATGTCCCCACCTTTCTGGATCGAAATGTAAACCGGCTTCGGCGGGTTCTGTCGGGGCTTCGCTACCGCGTCAGGCAGCTTCACCACGACTGAAACGCTTGCTAGCGGCGCCGCCACCATGAAGATGATCAGGAGGACCAGCATGACGTCCACGAAGGGCGTCACATTGATTTCACTGTTCTGCTCAACCTGGTACCTGTCGCTGCCGCCGGAGCCTCCGAGTTTGGCTCCCATGGTGCTTAGGCCCCCTTGTCGAGCTGCCGCGAGATGGCGTTCATGAGTTCAGCGTTGAAACCGTCCGAGCGCACGCCGTAGGCGGACACGCGGGTCTGGAAGTAGTTGTAGAAGATAACGGCCGGGATGGCGGCGAACAGACCGATACCCGTGGCCAGCAGGGCCTCGGCGATGCCGGGGGCCACGACGGCGAGGTTGGTCGTGTTGGTGTTCGCGATACCGATGAACGAGTTCATGATCCCGTAGACGGTGCCGAACAGACCGATGAACGGACCGCCCGAGCCGACCGAGGCCAGGAACTGCATCCCGCTCGACAGGCGCTTGGAGAGCGACGACTGAACGGCGGAAACAGCCGTCTGGACGCGCATGATGGTGGTTTCGCGGTGCGCGCCGGTGACGGCGAGACCCGCTTGCCTGGACAGTTCGACTTCGGAGGCGCCCGCGGCGGCCATATCGGCCAGCGGGTTGCCTTCGAATTCGTCCGACATGGCGACACGGCCCATGTCCTGGATGGTCTTGGCCGAACGGAACGCTTCGACGAAGCGGTCCGACTTGCGGTTCAGCGAGCCGAACTCGAGGAGCTTGGTGATCAGCAGCACCCACGAGAAGACCGAGGCGACCACCAGGCCGATCATGACGACCTTAACGACCAGGTCGGCGTGGAGGAACATGGTCGCCGGCGTGATGTTTCCGGCCTTGCTGTCCATGGTCTTTTCCATGGTCGGCGGAGCCGCCTCAGCGGCCGGAGCCTCGGGAGCGGCGGCGGGAGCAGCGGCGGCGTCAGCGGCCGGAGCGGCGGCGGCGGCGGCGGCAGGGTCGGCGGCCGGAGCGGCCGCATCCTGCGCGAACGCCGGAGCGCTCATCATCAGCGCCGCGGCGCCCATGATAGCGATGAGAGGGTTCAGTCGTTGTTTGTCGAGCATCTTTCGCCAGTTCCTGGTTGGTCTAGCTAGTTTGGACCGAGGGTCGTCACGCGAGAGCGCATTCCACCCTAACTATGAAATCTTTCGTGAATCGCGGCGAGGAGCCGCGCTTCGGTAAACCGCTATCGCTGCGCCGACCCGTAATGCGTTCCTCGATCATTCTTCGTCGAGGATGGCATTCCGAAGGCGCAAGACGGCCCGACGGTTTTTGACCGTCAGGACGTTTGGCCAAGTTAGACTTGGCGTACCCGCCCTTTGGCAACCCCTTTCTGTAACGTCAAGGGTCTTGCCAGAGGGTTTTTATTTGGCCGAATTCGGGGGCGCCCGTGAATTGTTGCGGTGCACAATCTGATTATCGAGGAGGATCGGGAGTTTTTCCCTTTCCAAGAGAATTCCGATGCTGCGTCGCAGCATCGCTCGTCAAACGCGGGTCTTCATTCTGGACTTCCCCTGTCGCGCGATCAGAACGCGAAGTGAGGGATGTGCGGTGGTGCCTGGGGCCGGAATCGAACCAGCGACACGCGGATTTTCAATCCGCTGCTCTACCAACTGAGCTACCCAGGCCGAGGCCAACGCGGGGCCCGCCAATCGCGGGAGGTGGCGTCTATAGAAGAGCCGTTTGGGCAAGTCCAGCCGGGACCGCTACGGTTCGTCGTTTTCCGTGACAGGGGGACTGTCGGTCTCGTCGTCCTCGCCCGCCGGGATGGCGTAGACCCCGCCGAGCCACCGTTGCAGGTCGACGTTGGCGCAGCGCTTCGAACAGAACGGCCGGTACTCGGGCGTCATGGGCCGGCCGCAGATCGCGCAGCCGGCGCTCATCGCGCCACCACGTCCGACCGGTCCGCCGGCCAGCCCTCGCGGGCCTCGACGGAGAATCGGGCGCCCAGCCGATCGGCCAGGGCCGCCGAAAGCGGTTCGAACGCCGCCAGCACCGCCGGCGAGGCCAGTCCGACCAGCCGCCCGCCCGGCGAGGCGCGGCCCTGCCGCTCGAAGGCGCGGGCCAGGTCCAGCGCCCCGGTCAGGGGCGACAGCGCGCCGTCCGGACCCAGCAGGACGTCGAGAACCGGCCGACGCCGACGCGGGACCGTCAGGGTCAGGGTGCCGAACCGGCTGATCTTGTCGATGGCGACGCCGGGATTGTCGGGCCCGAAGGCCGCCCGCGCCGCGCCGTCGATGGCCTTGCCGTCGTGCCCTCGCCCGACCAGGTCGAAGATCACCAGCCCACCCAGACCCTTGAGCCGCAGAAGGCGCGCGGCCATGCCGAGCGCCGTCAGGTTGGCCTGCCGCGCGGCGCGCTTGGAGTCCGAGCCCCCTCGCCCGCCGAGGTCCACGTCGATGGAGATCAGGGCGCGGGTCGGTTCGATGGCGATGTTGCCGCCGCCGGGCAGCGCATGGATCGTCTCCAGCGCCTCGGCCTGGGCCGCGTCGGCCGCCTCGCGGGCGCCGAAGCCCTCGACCAGCTTGCCGTCCTTCGCCATGGCGCGGAGCTCGC
>JBIKTU010000299.1:0-3554 GCA_044347965.1 Caulobacter sp. | reverse complement strand
CCACGACATCACCTTCGACAACGTCCGCGTGCCGGCCTGGAACCGTCTGGGCGGCGAGGGCGAGGGCTTCAAGGTGGCCATGCAGGTGCTCGACAAGGGCCGCCTGCACATCGCCGCCCTCTGTGTCGGCGTGGCCGAGCGCCTCATCGCCGACAGCGTCGCCTACGCCGGCGAGCGCAGGCAGTTCGGCCAGGCCCTGGCCCAGTTCCAGCTGATCCAGGGCATGATCGCCGACATGAAGACCGAGGCCATGGCCGCACGGGCCCTGGTCATGGACGGCGCCCGCAAGCGCGACCGGGGCGAGAACATCGTGCTGGAAGCCGCCGCCGCGAAATACTTCGCCTCGGAGATGGTCGGCCGGGTCGCCGACAAGGCCGTGCAGATCTTCGGCGGCGCCGGCTATGTCGCCGACTACGGCATCGAGCGCCTCTACCGCGACGTCCGCATCTTCCGCATCTACGAGGGCACCAGCCAGGTGCAGCAGATCATCATCGCCCGCGAGACGATGAAGCGGGGGGGGTAGGCGGGGGTAGGAGGCGGGGACACACACTCATTATCGACGAGCAACAAATCGAATATCGATAATGAGTGTGCGTCCCCGTTTCAGCGCTTTCGCGAAGCCTACCGCTCCTTGTTCGCGATGGTCTCGAGGTTGCGGGAGTGGCCGTCCTCGTCGAGGCGGTAGAAGGTCCAGGTTGATATCGAGGCGAGGAACAGCACCAGGACCGTCGGCAAGTAGTACCAGGCCACCTGGGTGATCAGCTCCATGGTCTGGGCGCTGGGAGCCGCCTTGGTCGGGAAGGAGACCGCGGAGAGGATCAGGCCGGGAACAAGCGCCGCGATGGCGTTGATGACCTTGCTGGGCAAGCTGTCAGCGGTCGTCAGCAGCCCTTCGGCGCGACGTCCGGTGCGCACCTGCACCTCTTCGACGATGTCGCCGATCATCGACGACGCCAGGATGTAGCCGGCGATCGCGCACACCGTCTGAACGAAGGTGAAACTGGCCAGAACCCAGAGCAGGGTGGACGTTCCGTTGAGGTCCAGAACGCCGATCAGCTTCAGGAACATCGGCGTGTGCCCGAAGATGACGCTCGTCAGGAACATGGCCATGGCTGATTTTCGCTTGCCGAAGCGCCGCGCCAGCCGGGGTGCGATGATCGCGCCGAAGATGGGTCCCGGGATGCCCAGCAGCGCCAGGATGAGGATATCCTGGGCCTTCAGCTCCCAGAGGTAGGTCTGGAAGTAGAGGGTAAGGCCCAGGGTGATGCCGAAGGCCAGGCCCGCGATGCTCTGGGCCGACAAGGCGACCAGGAAGTTGCGGTTCATGAGGGTCACGAGAGCGTCGCGCCAGTCGTCGCGAAAGGTGCGTTCAGGCGCGATCGGGCGCTGATGGAAGCCGGCCGCCTGTTTGCGGGTGCCGAGGGCCATGGTCAGGGCGCAGACGAGAAAGACCGCGATAATCGCCACCGAGAGCGGCCCGTATCCGTCGGCGTTCAACTGTCCAACCGGATACTCCGGGGTCTTTCGCAGGAAGACGCCATAGATCAGGACCGAGGCCAGGGCGGTTCCGAGCGCGGCCAGCATCCAGCGATAGCCCAGCAAGACCGTCCTGTCGTGGTAGCCGGGCGCCAGCTCCGGCGCCATCGCCCCGGAGGGAATCTCGTAGAGGCTCCAGGCCAGGTTCAGGAACAGACCGGTACCGAGAATGTACCAGAACATGTCCGACGCATCCCATTCGGGCGGATGCCAGCGAAGGAAGAGCGCCACGGGGTAGAGGATGAGCGCCAGGTAGATGAACGGATGCCGCCGGCCAAATCGGGAGCGGAACTGGTCCGAACCATGGCCGATCAAGGGGTCCCAGAAGCCATCGATGAAGATGACCGCCGAAATCGCGAGGCTGGCGATATGGGGCGGAACGCCGATCACCTGACTGTAGAAAAACATGGCCAGCCCGGCCAGGGCGGAGTTGGCCCCGTTCGGGGCTGCCCCGATGCCGTAGAAGGCCTTGGTCCTGAACGTCAGTCGCCCGTCGAGCGTCTCGGTCTGCGAAACCGGGCTCATATTCTGGTCGGTCATCGAGCCATCACCTGCGCTAATCGGGGACACACACTCTTTATCGATAAACAGCAAATCGAATATCGATAAAGAGTGTGTGTCCCCTAACGCGAGAACCCGGCCTCGGCGAAGTCCAGCATCCTGGCGAGCAGGGCGTCGACCTCGCCCTCGCGGGTCAGGCCCTCGGACAGCACGTGCAGCCGGTCCAGCTCCATGAACCGGTTCTGGTGGATCATCCCGAGGACGAAGTGCAGCCGCCAGTAGACCTCCTCCTGGGGCAGGTCCGGCCGGGCGGCCAGCAGGGCGTCGGCGAAGCGTTTGAGATGGCTGACGTCGCTGCCGAGCACCTCGCGGATCTCGGCCGTGCCCTCGCTGCGGGCGCGGATCAGGAACTGCAGCGAGATGCGGCGGTCGTTGGACGGGTCCAGCCAGCGCAGGGGCGGGGCGAACAGGGCGGTCAGGATCTCGCGCACCGGCGGCTTGCCGGCGTTGCGGTCGCTCGCCTCGTGCAGCATCCGCGCCCGCTCGCGGTTCAGCTCCTGGGTGCGGCGGCGGAAAATCTCGAACAGCAGCGAGTCCTTGGACCCGAAGTGGTAGTTGACGCTGGCCAGGTTGACGCCGGCCTCGGCGGTGATGTCGCGCACCGAGACGTTCTGGAAGCCGTGCAGGGCGAACAGCCGCTCGGCGGCGTTGAACACCAGCTGTTTGGTGGCGGCCTCGGCCTCCGGAGTCTGGGCCTCCGCGCCGGGATCGTCGGTGTGACTCAAGGTACTGCCCTTCCGTTCCGTGAGGGGAGCTTTACGGGCGTTCAATCTGTACGCAAGCGGCAATAAACGCTCGTTCGAATCGCGGCCGATGACGCTGCATCGCGATGCGGTTCTCAGTCCGGATGCCAGTCGGCGATCGACGGTCGGACCCAGGGCGGGAACAGGTCGACCATCGGCTCGTACTTCTCCCGCGCCGCCTTGTGCCGCGCCTTCAGGTCCTCGACCACGCCAGGGTGGAGCAAGGCGACGCTGTAGTTCTCGCCCGGGTCGCGGACGATGTCGAAGAGCAGCGGATAGTTGAAACGGCCCAGATTAACGTGCCAGGCGCGGGTGTGGACGCGGGTGACCAGCTTCCAGGCCTGGGTGCGGATAGCGGCGACCTTTGTGTTGTCGAACAGCAGGATCTGCTCGTGCGGCGTGGCGGCGCCGTCGAAGATCACCGCCCCGATGTCCTTGCCGTCCAGCTCCAGGTCCGCCGGCAGGTCCACGCCCGCCAGGCCGGCGAAGGTCGGCAGCAGGTCCAGATTGCTGGCGATGGCGTCGGTGACGACGCCGGCCGGTACGGTCCCGGGCTGGCGCAGGATGAAGGGCACGCGATAGCCGCCGTCGAACCCGGACTGACCCTTGCGCTCGCGGAACGGCCCGGCCGAGCCCTCGAACCACGGCCCGTTGTCGGAGGTGAAGATGACCAGGGTGTCGTCCTCGAGCCCCAGCGCCTTCAGCCGGTCGAGC
>JBIKTU010000232.1:0-4180 GCA_044347965.1 Caulobacter sp. | reverse complement strand
GGAAGGCGACCTTCAGCGTCTGCGGCGACTTGGTCGCCAAGGTCGCGAGCTGGGCTGTCGCCCATTCGCCGCCGTCGACCTGCAGGCGATCAAGGATGGTCTCGACGCTGTCGCCATCGAACAGCCGGTCGATGTCGGCCTGGTGGGCGGCCACCGGCGGGTGGCCAGCGTCCTCGACGCAGGTCGCCAGGGCCTCGGCCAGGGCGTCAGGGTGCGCCAGAAGCGCGGCCTTGAAGGCCTCGACCTTGTCCGAGGGCATGAAGTGGGTGGCGATCCCCAGCGCGCAGCAGTCGGCCGCCTTGATCCGCGCGCCGGTCAGGGCCAGCCATAACCCCGCCCTGCCCGGCAGGCGGGGCAGGAACCAGCCGCCGCCGACGTCGGGAAACAGGCCGATGCCGGTCTCGGGCATGGCGAAGGTGGTCCGTTCGGTGGCGATCCTGATCGAGGCGGGCATGGAAAGGCCGACGCCGCCGCCCATGGTCACCCCGTCCATCACCGCGATGACCGGCTTGGGATAGACGAACAGCAGGTGGTTGAGCCGGTACTCGGTATGGAAGAACAGCCGGGCAGCCTTGCCGTCCCCCGCCCCGCTCTCGGCCAGCATGCGGATGTCGCCGCCGGCGCAGAAGCCGCGCTCGCCGCTGTGGTCGATCAGGATGCAGCGGACGGTCTCGTCCGCCCTCCAGGCCTGCAGGGCGTCGATCATCGCCTCGCACATGCCCAGCGTCAGGGCATGCAGCGCCTTGGGCCGGTTCAGCGTGATGCGGCCGACGCCGGACTCGATGCGGCAGAGGACTTCGGGGGCTTCGGTCATGAGCTACTCCGTAACCCGCAAGTCAAAACAGGCGATGCCGCTGGCGCTGGCGAGCCCGAGTTGGGCGGCATCGCGTGATACGAGTCCGCACTCCCGATCAAGCGCAAGCGCGACATAGGCGGCATCGAAGAGACTGAGGCCGGACTGGCGAGCGAACGTCGCGAGGTCGCGCAACTCAGCGACCGGTTCGCTGAAGTCGATCGGCAGCTGCTCGTAGACGCCCAGCGCCTCGTTGTACGCATTGCTGTCCACGGCGCCGCGGCGCGCCAACGCGAGAAGGACGTTGCGCACCTCCCAGTCGAATATCTTCGGCGCAACCAGCGAATGGTCCTGGATCGAAGCCAGAAAGCGCCAGCCGGCCTGGCTGGCCTGCGACGGCACGAGCCAAGCCAGCGCGGCGGAGGCGTCGACGACGACCTGGGTCACTCCCGACCCATTTCCTTCAGCTCTTCCGAAGTCAGATTCATGATCTCCGGATTGCTGGCCACCATCCGCGCCTGCATCGCCTTGAGCTTGGCGACGAGCTCCTCGCCGGACAGCTTGCGAGGCGTGACAATCGACGCTTGATCAGGCGCGCTGAGCTCCGCCACGGGCTTGCCGTGGCGGGTGATCATCACGGACTCGCCTGTCTTTTCGACCCGGTCGAGTAACGCCGAGAGGTTCGTTTTGGCTTCGAGAACGCCGACTTGACGCATGGCCGCACCTATTCTGACCAGAATAGTCAGAATAGCACAGGATTCACTGCCGGAACATCTCCCGGCTGATGATCACGCGCATGATCTCGTTGGTGCCTTCGAGGATCTGGTGGACGCGCAGGTCGCGCACGATCCGCTCCAGCGGGTAGTCCTGCAGGTAGCCATAGCCGCCGTGCAGCTGCAGCGCGTCATTGGCCACCGAGAAGCCCGCGTCGGTGGCGAAGCGCTTGGCCATGGCGCAGAGTTTCGTCGCCTGCGGGTCGCGCTTGTCCAGCGCGTCGGCGGCGCGGCGGACCATCAGGCGGGCGGCCTCAAGCTCGGTGGCCATGTCGGCCAGCTTGAATTGCAGAGCCTGGAACTCCTTCAGCGGTTTGCCGAACTGGTTGCGGGTTTCCATGTAGGCCTTGGCGGTGTCGAGGGCGAAGGCTGCGCCGCCCAACGAGCAGCTGGCGATGTTCAGCCGGCCGCCGTCCAGCCCCATCATCGCGAAGCGGAATCCCTCGCCCTCCTGGCCGACGCGATTGCTTTCGTGGACGCGGACGTTGTCGAAATTGACCTGGGCCGTCGGCTGGGCGTTCCAGCCCATCTTGCGCTCGTTGGCCCCGAAGGAGAGGCCCTCCTGGCCCTTCTCGACCACGAAGGTCGACACGCCCTTGGCGCCGTCCCCGCCGGTGCGGGCCATGACGACGTAAAGGTCCGAGACCCCCGCGCCGCTGATGAAGGCCTTGCCGCCGTTCAGAATGTAATGGTCGCCGTCCTTCTTCGCCGTCGTCCGCATGCTCACCGCGTCGGAGCCCGAGCCCGGCTCGGTCAGGCAGTAGCTGGCGATCAGCTCCATGGTCGTCAGGCGCGGCAGGTAGCGGGCGCGCAGCTCCTCCGACGCGAAGCGGTCGATCATCCAGGAGGCCATGTTGTGGATGGTCAGGTAGGCCGCCGTCGGCACGTCGCCGTAGCTGAGGGCCTCGAAGATGATCGAGGCGTCCAGGCGGCTCAGGGCCGAGCCGCCGACGTCGTCCTGGACATAGATGCCCGCGAAGCCGAGCCCCGCGGCGGCGCGCATCACATCGACCGGAAAGTGCCGCTCCTCGTCCCATTGCGCCGAATGCGGGGCCAGTTCATCCCGGGCAAAGGCCTGGGCCATCTCCTGGATCGCGCGCTGGTCATCGGTGAGCGAGAAATCCATGCGCGGTTCGCCTCCACTTCGGCAAGGGTCTGCCCCTGCCCGTTCATCGAGGTTGATGACCTGCCGCCCGCAGCGCACCCTGTCAACGACCGCGAACAGGCCGAAAGATGACCGTGACCAACACCATGCTCAGCAAATCCGGCGCAGACCGGGCCATCGCCTTCGCCGGCTATGGCCTTCTCGCCGCTTCGGTCTTCACCGCCGGCCTCACCGGTCTGGCCGGCCTGGTTCTGGCCTATGTCTCCCGCAGCCAGGTCTCGCCGGGCGTTCGGCGGCACCTCAACGCCCTGATCGGCATGTTCTGGGTCGCCTTTGTCCTCTTCCTCCTCTGTCTGGCCGCCGGCATCGCCGCGACCGTGATCGAGATCGACGACCTGCGGAACGGCTCCGGCGTCTACCTCGCCGAGTTACGCGTCCTCGCCTGGTCCATTGATGTCAGCGCCTGGAGACTCGTGCCCCAGGTCATCGGCCTGGTCATCGCCTCGGCGGCGCTGGGGCTGACGGGCGCGCTGTGGACCATCGTGGGACCGCTGATCGGCGTCATCCGGCTTGCCACCACCGAGCATCAGGGCGTAACGCGCAATCCATGACCGTCGCCCCGCTCGCCCCCTACCCCGCCACCCGCCTGCGCCGACTGCGCCAGGCTGACTGGAGCCGCCGCCTCGTCCGCGAAAGCGTGCTGACGCCGGCCGATCTGATCTGGTCGATGGTTGTTCACGAGGGCGAGGGTCGTATTCCCGTGGCTTCCATGCCCGGCGTCGAGCGGCTGTCCGTCGACGATTGCGTGAAGGCCGCCGTAGAGGCGCGAGATCTGGGCATCCCGGCCATCGCCATCTTCCCCTACATCGACGGGGCCCGAAAGGACGCCGCCGGCTCGCTGGCCGCCGACCCGAACGGGGTCATCTGCCGCGCCGTCCGCGCCATGAAGGACGCCGCCCCCGAGGTCGGCATCATGTGCGACGTGGCGCTGGACCCCTTCACCGACCACGGCCACGACGGGATCATCGAGAACGGCGACATCGCCAACGACCCGACCATCGAACGTCTGGTCGAACAGGCCCTGGTCCAGACCCGCGCCGGCTGCGACATCCTCGCCCCCTCGGACATGATGGACGGCCGCATCGGCATCATCCGCCGTGCGCTGGAAGCTGAAGGATTTCAAAATACTCTGATCATGTCCTACGCGGCCAAATACGCCTCGGCCTTCTATGGCCCGTACCGCGACGCCATCGGTTCGGGCAAGCTCGGCACCCTGGGCCCTTCGGACAAGAAGACCTACCAGCAGGACCCGGCCAACAGCGACGAAGCGCTGCGCGAGGTCGCCCTCGACATCGCCGAGGGCGCGGATATGGTCATGGTCAAGCCCGGCATGCCCTATCTCGATATTGTTCAAAGGGTTGTGCAGGAATTCTCCATGCCGACCTTCGCCTTCCAGGTCAGTGGCGAGTACGCGATGATCATGGCGGCGGCGCGGAACGGCTGGATCGA
>JBIKTU010000009.1:0-13700 GCA_044347965.1 Caulobacter sp. | reverse complement strand
GCCATAGGCCAGGGCGATGTCGCCCAGATGATCCTCGGGATTGTCCGGCGCCGGGAAGCTCAGAACATTGGTCGGCCCGGCCTTGCCGCGGAAACGTTCGTTCAGCGCCGCGACGCTGTCGTCGTCTGTCAGCAGGATGGTCACCCCGCCGCGAGCGTCCAGAGCCGCCTCCGCCGCCGGCAGCACGACGGCCTCCGGCTCGGGCAGGGCCGCCGACCAGGCAAGGTCCTCGACCTCTATGTCGATCACTTGCCGGCCCGCCGGGCCGCGTCAGCGTCGTAGGCCTTGACGATGCGGGCCACCATCGGGTGGCGGACCACGTCGTCGGATGTGAAACGGGTGACGCCGACGCCCTCGACCCCTTCCAGGATCGACACCGCATGGGCCAGGCCGGAGTCGGCCGCGTTCAGCAGGTCGACCTGGCTGGGGTCGCCGGTCACGGCCATGCGCGAGCCTTCGCCCAGCCGGGTCAGGACCATCTTCATCTGCAGCCGGCTGGTGTTCTGGGCCTCGTCGACGATGACATAGGCGTGCGCCAGGGTCCGGCCGCGCATGAAGGCGATGGGCGCGACCTCGATCTCGCCCTTGTCGCGACGGCGGCGCAGCTGCTCGGTTCCGACGATCTGGGTCAGGGCCTCCCACACCGGCGCCATGTAGGGGTCGACCTTCTCGGTCAGGTCGCCGGGCAGGAAGCCCAGCTTCTCGCCGGCCTCGACGGCCGGCCGGGTGACGATCAGCCGGTCGACATCGCCGCGCAGCAGCATGCCGGCGCCGTGGGCCACGGCCAGGAAGGTCTTGCCGGTGCCGGCCGGGCCGAGGCCGAAGGTGACGTCGTGACGCCCGAGCATGTCCATGTATCGGGCCTGGGTGGCCGTCTTGGGCGACACGGGACCCCGGTGACCGCCGCCGGCCCGCGCCACGGCGGCCGGCCCGCCCGATGCGACCGGTCGGGCTTCGCCGACGGCGACGCGCACGTCCGCCTCGCTGACCTCCGATCCCGCGTCGACCAGGGCTTCCAGCGCCGAGATGGCGCGCCTGGCCTGGCCGCGCCCTCGGGCGTCGCCCTGGACGGAGACACCCCCGCCGGGCGTTTCGATCAGCACCTTGAAGGCGTCCTCGATCAGGGCGGCGTGGCGACCGCCGGGGCCATAGACGGCGCGGGCCGCGTCGTCCGACAGCGGCAGGAACTCGGGCGGACGGCTCATGCGGGCTCCAGAACGAGCGAACCCGACAGGCTCCCCCGTGTCGCCGCCTCGATCCGCACCGGCAGGATCTGTCCGATCAGCGTGGCGGATCCCTCGATATGCACCGGCTGAAGCCAGGGGCTGCGCCCCCCGACCTGACCATCGTTGCGCCCGGTCTTCTCGATCAGCACCGGCGCGATCCGCCCGACGACGGAGCGGTTGAAGGCTTCCTGCTGCTCCTGCAGCAGGGCGTTCAGCCGCTGCAGTCGCTCGTCCATCACCGCCTCGGCCACCTGCCCGGGCATGGCCGAGGCCGGGGTGCCCGGGCGCCGGCTGTACTTGAACGAGAAGGCGCCGGCGTAACCGACCTCGCGGACCAGGTTCAGGGTGGCCTCGAAGTCGCTCTCCCGCTCGCCGGGGAAGCCGACGATGAAGTCGCAGCTCATGGCGATATCCGGCCGCGCCGCACGGATACGCTCGACCAGTTGCAGGTAATGCTCGGCCGTGTGACCGCGATTCATGGCCTTGAGGATCCTGTCCGATCCCGACTGCACCGGCAGGTGCAGGTAGGGCATCAGCGCCTCGACCTCGCCATGTGCGGCGATCAGGGCCTCGTCCATGTCGCGCGGATGGCTGGTGGTGTAGCGGATGCGGTCCAGGCCATCGACCCTGGCCAGCTGGCGCACCAGGCCGGCCAGCCCGCCGTCGCAGCCGTCGTAGGCGTTGACGTTCTGGCCCAGCAGGGTGACCTCGCGCACGCCCTTGGACGCCAGGTCACGGGCCTCGGCGACGATGGTCTCGGCCGGCCGGGACCACTCTCCGCCGCGCGTGTAGGGCACCACGCAGAAGGTGCAGAACTTGTCGCAGCCCTCCTGCACGGTCAGGAAGGCGGTGACGCCGGTGACATGGCGCTCCGTCGGCAGGGCGTCGAACTTCTCGTCGGCGGCGAAGTCGGCGCTGAGCCGCTCGCCGGTGGCCCGGTGCGCGCGGGCGATCAGCTCGGGCAGCTGGTGATAGGCCTGCGGCCCGACGACCAGGTCCACGGCCGGCTGGCGGCGCATGATCTCCTCGCCCTCGGCCTGGGCGACACAGCCGGCGACGACGATGTTCATCCGGCCGCCGGCGTCGGCCTTGCGGGCCTTCATCAGCTTGATCTGGCCAAGCTCGGAATAGACCTTCTCGGTGGCCTTCTCGCGGATGTGGCAGGTGTTGAGCACCACCAGGTCGGCGCCCTCGGGATCATCGGTCACGCCATAGCCCAGCGGGCGCAGGACATCGGCCATGCGCTCGCTGTCATAGACGTTCATCTGACAGCCGTAGGTCTTGATGTAGAGGCGCTTTTCCGGCGCGGACTGGGTCATGCCGGGTTTATGGGGTTGGCGAGGCCCGCGCGCAAGTTTCCCTCCCCTTCATGGGGAGGGTGGCCGGGCGAAAGCCCGGACGGGTGGGGGATCGGGATCACACCGCCCCACCCTGGCCGGCAAGCCGGCCTGTCCCTCCCCATGAAGGGGAGGGAATACGGTCATTCCTCGATCGGAACCCCGTAGAGCTCCAGCCGGTGATCGACGAGCCTGTAGCCGAGCTTGCGGGCGATGGCCTGCTGCAGGGCCTCGATCTCCTCGTCGACGAACTCGACGACCTTGCCGGTCTTCATGTCGATCAGGTGGTCGTGGTGGACGTCCGGCGCCTCTTCATAACGGCTGCGACCGTCGCGGAAGTCGTGGCGCTCGATGATCCCGGACTCCTCGAAGAGCCGCACCGTCCGATAGACGGTGGCGATGGAGATGTGGGGGTCGATGGCATGGGCGCGGCGATAGAGCTCCTCAACGTCCGGGTGATCCTGGGCCGAGGACAGGACACGGGCGATGACGCGGCGCTGGTCGGTCATCCGCATGCCTTTTTCGACGCACAGTTTTTCGAGCCGGTCCAAGGCAGTCCTCCGTCCTGAGTCGCGCCAAGATAGGCGCTGGCCGCTCAGGTGTTAAGCGCGCGCCGCATCACGACCGCGTCCGCGCCCGACAGATAGTATCCCTTGCGCAGCCCGACCCGTTCAAAGCCCGCTGCTGCATAGAGGGCGAGCGCCGCGACATTGTCGTGGGCGACCTCGAGGAACAGGCACGCGGCGGCCTGCGTCGCGGCTAGACCAGCGGCCGCTTCGACCAGGGCGCGGCCGACGCCGAGGCGCCGCGCGGCGGGGACCACCGCCAGGGTCAGGATCTCGGCCTCGCCGGCGATGGACCGGCACAGGATGAAGCCCTGAAGGTCGACCGTCAGGGCGAACACGCCGGGCGTCGTCATCAGGGCGGCGATCTCGCCGGCGCTCCAGGGTTTGTCGAAGGCGGCGGCGTGCAGGCCGGCGAGGATGGCCGCATCCTCGGCCGGGGCGGCGCGCAGGCTCATGTCGGCAGCCTGGCGTCCGGCGCCCGCAGATAGAGCGGCCTGACCGGCTTCACCGTCGCGGCGGCGGCCAGCCGGGCGACGGCGACGGGGTCGGGGCCGTCCGGGGTCTCGATCACCGCGCCGGAAAGTATTCCCTCAAGCAGCGGCGCGCCGGACCCGGTGAAGGTCGCGGGCCCGCCGGCGTAGACCTCGGCGATCCGGGCGGCGGCGGTTTCCAGCGTCACCGCATCGGGCGCGGTCAGGGTCGCCCCGTCGCCGAACAGCTGCAGATAGATCTGGCCCCGGCGGGCGTCGATGGCGGCGGCGACAAAGCCGGCCCGTCCGAAAGCCATGGCCTGCAGCGTGCCGACTCCGACCACCGGGATGGACAGGGCCGCGCCCATGCCCTTGGCGAAGGCGATGCCGACCCGCAGACCGGTGAATGAACCAGGGCCGACGGTGACGCCGATGCGGGTGAGGGTCTTGAAGGGAACGCTCGCCTCTTCCGCCAGTTCGCGCACCAGAGGCGCAAGCCGTTCCTGATGTCCGCGCGGCATGGCCTCGGACCGGGCGGCCAGCACCCTGTCGCCGTCAAGGATGGCGGCCGAGCAGGCGGTCAGGCAGGTGTCGAGGGCGAGGATCACCCGCGTTCTCTACAGCGTCTGCTCGACCCGCGTCACTTCCGGCACATAGTGTTTGAGCATGTTCTCCACGCCGGCCTTCAGCGTGGCCGAAGACGACGGGCAGCCCGAGCAGGCGCCGCGCATGTGCAGATAGACCACGCCGGTGTCGGCCTCGAACCGGGAGAAGACGATATCGCCGCCGTCCTGGGCCACGGCCGGGCGGATGCGGGTGTCGAGCAGGTCCTTGATCTCGGCGACGATCTGGGCCGTGTCACCCTCGTAAACCGTCTGATCGTGACCATCTGCCGCACCCGTGGTCAGGATCGGCGCGCCGGAGGTGTAGTGATCCATGATCGCCGCCAGCACCGGCGCCTTCAGATGGCCCCAGTCGGTTCCCTCTGCCTTGGTGACGGTCAGGAAATCCGAGCCAAAAAACACCCGCACCACATCGCCGAGGTCAAACAGGGCGCGGGCCAGCGGGGAAGCGTCGGCTTCCTCGTCGTCGCGGAATTCACGGGCCCCGTCTGACAGAACCTCCCGTCCGGGGAGGAACTTCAGGACTTCGGGATTGGGCGTGGGTTCGGTCTGGATGAACATGACATTCTATAGATGGCCGCCGGCGGGCCTTTGGGCAAGGCCGATGCAAAAGAGTCAGAAACCGGGACGCCGTAAGGAGCTGTTTAACATCCTGAGCCTAAACCCATATCGGTTTTAAATGCTCAGAAGGGGCAACTCAGGATGAAATATCCCGCTTTCGTCGCCGCCGGCCTGCTGGCCGCGGCCACCCTCGCCGGCCCGGCTTCGGCCAACAACCTCCAGTCGAAGATGGAGTCGTGCCTCACCAAGCACGCCAACACCCGTCAGGCGGCGACCATCACGCTTGAGTGCAGCGCCGACGCCGGCAAGCTCTCGGCCTGCAAGGTCGTCCAGAGCCAGGTCCCGTCGCCGGGCTTCGAAAAGGCCGCCATCTGCGTGGCTGAAGTCCTGCCGATGGCCGGCAAGACCGGCACCATCCGCGTTCCGGTCCGCTTCCCGGGCGAGTAAGCCCCGACGACGGACATCCTTGAGGTTCGGCGCGTCGGAGCTCGATCCGACCGCCTGACCCGCCAAGACGACTTCGGGGCGCCTCCGCCGAGGCGCCCCGTTACGTTTGCGGCGTTAACCTCAAGATTACCTAAATCGAGGGAAGTTGCCGCCGACGCTACTGACGCGGGCGGGGAACTTCTATGGGTATGCCGAGACTGGACGATGCGCCGCTGGCGGTGAAGATCGGCTTCGCGCCGCTGCTCGCCATTATCGCCCTGGCCCTTGTGGCAAGCGGATCCTGGTGGATGAACCAGAACCAGCGGTCGGTCCTGACGCATGTGGTTGCGTCCGATCTGCCGCAGGCGCTCGAACTGTCGTCGATCGCGCAGCGAATCAGCTCGGCGCATGGTGAACTCTACCGGCTGACGACCGGCAAGCTTGCCGACATCGAGACAGACAAGACTACCGAGCGCGCGGCGGCCCTCTCTGAAGAGATCAAGGCGATCCGCAAGGAAGTCGACCGGGTCGCGAAGGGCGCCGATCCCGCCAATCAGAAGCAGCTCGTCGCCCTGTCGAAGGAGCTGGCGACCTATCAGGACGCCGTCGATCTGGTGATCGGCATGCTGGACGCAGACGCCGCGACCGCCGCACAATTCACGGTGCCGTTCCAGGAAGCCTACTTCAGCATGAACGCGACGCTGGCCAAGGCCGTGAAGGCCTCCAGCGACGCTACTGTCGCCCGCGCCGAAAAGTCTGTGCAGGAAGCCGAGACCATCGGCGCCATCGCCACTGCGCTGGTGGCTCTGGCCCTTGTGGCCGTCGCCGGCATCGCCGCGGCCCTGGTCATCGCCATCCGCAAGGGCGTCATCCGCATCGCCGCCGCCACCGAAACGCTGGCCGGCGGCGACAACCGGGTCAACCTTGACGGCCTCAAGCGCGCCGACGAACTGGGCGCCATCGTCAAGTCGCTGGTCATCTTCCGCGACAACCAGCTTCGCCTCGCCGAGCTGCACCAGCGCGAACAGGCCCAGGCCGCCGATCAGGAATCCACCCGCGCCAGCCAGGAAGCGGCCCGCGCCGCCTCCGCCAAGGAGCAGGCCGAAGTGGTCGACGGCCTCGCCCAGGGCCTGCAACGCCTGACCGCCGGCGACCTGACCTGCCGGCTCGATAAGCCGTTCGCGCCGGCCTATGAGTCCCTGCGCGCCGACTTCAACGCCACGGTCACCCAGCTGGCCGAGATCATGCGCACCATCTCGCATCGGGCCTCGGGCATCGAGACCGCCTCCAGCGAGACCAGCGCCGCCGCCGATGACCTGTCGCGCCGCACCGAGAACCAGGCCGCCAACCTCCAGGAAACGGCGACCACGCTGAACGAGATCACCAACGCCGTGTCCCGCACGGCCGAGGGCTCGGCCCAGGCCGACAAGATGGTCGGGGAAACCGGCGTCGAGGCCCGCGAGTCGGGTGAAGTCGTCCGTCGCGCCGTCTCGGCGATGAGCGAGATCGAAGCCTCGTCCAAGCAGATCTTCCAGATCACCGGCGTGATCGACGAGATCGCCTTCCAGACCAACCTTCTGGCGCTCAACGCGGGGGTCGAAGCGGCCCGGGCCGGCGACGCCGGCAAGGGCTTCGCGGTCGTCGCCCAGGAAGTGCGGGCCCTGGCCCAGCGTTCCGCCGAGGCGGCCAAGGAGATCAAGGCCCTCATCGCCTCGTCGAGCAACCAGATCAACAGCGGCGCCACCCTGGTCGGTGAAGCCGGTCAGGCGCTGGAGCGCATCGTCGGCCGCGTCGGCGACGTGACCCGCCTGATCACCGAGATCAGCGCCTCGGTCCGCGAACAGGCCAACGGGCTGAAAGAGGTCAACATCGCGGTCAACCGCATGGACCAGATCACCCAGCAGAACGCCGCCATGGTCGAGGAATCGACCGCCGCCTCCCACGCCATGCGCCAGGAAGCCGAACAGCTGGGCTCGATGATCCGCCGCTTCCGGATCGCCGACGACGCCGGCCAGGACAGCTACGCCGACCGCTACTCGAACGTCGCCTGATCGCGACGGGTCACCTGATCGTCGAGGGCCGGCCACTCCCCGTGGTCGGCCCTTAACGCGTCCGGCGAAGCCCGCTAGGGTCGCCGGCGATGAACGCCCCCACAGCCCCGATCACACCTACGCCTGACGCCGCCGGGGCGACCCCGGTCATGGCCCAGTATTTCGAGGCCAAGTCCCGCCAGCCGGACGCGCTGGTCTTCTTCCGGATGGGCGACTTCTACGAGCTGTTCTTCGATGATGCGGTCAAGGCGGCGGGGGCCCTGGGCATCGCCCAGACCCATCGCGGGACCCATAACGGCCAGCCGATCCCGATGGCCGGCGTGCCGGTCCATGCGGCCGAGGCCTACCTCGCCAAACTGATCCGCTCCGGCTTCAAGGTCGCCGTCTGCGAGCAGATCGAAAGCCCGGCCGAAGCGAAGAAGCGCGGCTCCAAGTCCATCGTCGCCCGCGACGTGGTCCGTATCGTCACGCCCGGCACCCTGACCGAGGAAGGCCTGCTCGACGCGCGAGGCGCCAACCGTCTGGCGGCCGTGGCGCTGCGCGGCGGCCAGGCGGCGGTGGCCAGCGTCGAACTGTCCACCGGCGAGGTCGAGAGCCTGCTGCTCGCGCCCTCGGGCCTGGCCGGCGCCCTGGCGGCGTTGCAGCCGTCGGAGATCCTCGTCCCTGACCGGCTGTTCGCCGACGAGACCGTCAACCAGGCGCTCAAGGGGGCGGGCGGCCTGGTGCAGCCGGTGGCCCAGGCCCTGGCCGAACCGGCCGCGTCCGAGGCGCGCCTCAAGCGGTTGTACGGCGTCGACACCCTGGACGGCTTCGGCGGTCTGTCCGGGGCGGAGATCTCGGCGCTGGGCCTGATCGCCGCCCATCTGGAGATGACCCAGGCCGGCAAACTGCCGGCCCTGTCGCCGCCGCGGCGGGCGGGCGAGGCCGATGTCATGGCCATTGATCCGGCCACCCGCGCCTCACTCGAGATCGAGAAGACCCTGTCGGGTCAGCGCGACGGCTCACTGCTCGGCTGTATCGACCGCTGTGTCACCGCCGCCGGATCGCGGCTGCTGGCGGCGCGGCTGGCCCGACCGCTGCTCGACCCGGACGCCATCAATGTCCGCCTCGACGCGGTGCAGTGGATGGTCGAGCGCCGCCAGCTGCGCGAGCGCCTGCGCGAGAGCCTGCGCCGGTCCGGCGATCTGGCGCGTGCGCTTTCGAGGCTGGCGCTCGGCCGCGGCGGCCCGCGCGACCTGGGCGTGCTGCGCGATGGCCTCAAGACCGGCGAGGCCTTGTCGGCCCTGCTCTCGAACGAAGGGGCGCAGCTGACCACGGCGCCGCTGGAAATCGACCAGGCCCTCGCGGCGGTGAACCCGTCGCTGTCCGTCGACCTGTCCGGTCTGCTGGCGGTCCTGGACCAGGGGCTGGGTCCCGACCTGCCGGCCCAGGCCCGCGACGGCGGTTTCGTCGCCGCCGGCGTACGGCCCGAGCTCGACCAGGCCCGGGGTCTGCGCGACGACAGCCGGCGGGTGATCATCGCGCTGGAAAGCCGGCTGGCCGCCGAGAGCGGCGTTCCCCTGAAGATCAGGCACAACGCCGTGCTCGGCTATTTCGTCGAGACCACGGCCAACAAGGCCGACCCGCTGTTCCAGCCGCCGCTGAACGCCACCTTCATCCACCGGCAGACCCTGGCCAACCAGGTTCGCTTCACCACCGTCGAGCTGGCCGACCTCGACGCCCGCATCGCCCAGGCCGGCGAACGGGCGCTGGCCATCGAGATGGCGACCTTCGAGGCCTGGCGCGAGGCGGCCTGCGCCCTGGCCCCGGCCATCCAGGCGGCCGCCCGGGCGCTCGCCACCCTGGACGTTGACGCCGCCCTGGCAGAATGGGCCGAGGACCAGCAGGCCGTACGGCCGACGGTCGACCGTTCGTTCGCCTTCGACGCGGTCGGCGCCCGCCACCCGGTGGTCGAGGCCGCGGTCAGGCGGGCCGGCGATCCCTTCACGCCCAACGACTGCCGGCTGGACGGCTCTGGCGAGACCGGCGCGCGGCTGTCCATCGTCACCGGCCCCAACATGGCCGGCAAGTCGACCTTCCTGCGTCAGAACGCCATTCTGGCGGTGATGGCCCAGGCCGGCTGCTTCGTTCCGGCGCGCTCGTTGACCCTGGGCGTGGTCGACCGGCTGTTCAGCCGCGTCGGGGCCGGCGACGATCTGGCGCGCGGCCGCTCCACCTTCATGGCCGAGATGGTCGAGACCGCCGCCATCCTGACCCAGGCGACACCGCGCAGCTTCGTGATCCTGGACGAGATCGGCCGGGGGACGGCGACCTGGGACGGCCTGGCCATCGCCTGGGCCTGCGCCGAGGCGCTGCACGCCACCAACCGCAGCCGTGCCCTGTTCGCGACCCACTATCACGAGCTGGCGGCGCTGGAGCACAAGCTCGCATACGTCTCCAACCTGTCCCTGCGGGCCAGGGAATGGAACGGCGATCTGGTCTTCCTGCATGAAGCGGGTCCGGGCGCCGCGGACCGCAGCTACGGCGTTCAGGTGGCCAGGCTGGCCGGGGTGCCGCCGGCCGTCGTCGCCCGGGCCCGGCAGGTGCTGGAGCGGCTGGAGAGCGAGGCGGAGTCGCCCGCCCGGCTGGAGGGCCTGCCCCTGTTCGCCGCCACGGCCCCGACGCCGGTCAGGACCGGCCCCAGCCCGGTGGAGGAAGCCCTCCGCACCCTCGACCCCGACGGCATGAGTCCCCGCGAGGCGATGGACGCGCTCTACCGGTTGAGGGGGCTGCTGAGCTAATCCGACCGCAAACCGCTGAGCAGCGCCGGCAAGTCACGCGCGCCGTGGACCACCTGCAGGATTCGAGGCGGATCCCTGCTGGAGTTGTAGACCATCAGATAGTTGTGCCGCGTGAGCGTCCAGAATCTCACGGGCGGATCGGCCAACTCTCGACGTTCAGCGCCGATCTCGGGATGGCGACCAATCATTGTCAGCGCATCGTCGACAGAGACGCGGAACTCCCTTGCCGCCCGCCGACTGTTCCCGGCGATGGCTTCCGTCGCCTCCAGCAAATCCCTGATCGCCCTGGGCGAAAGGGACGCCTTCATTAGTGGTCAGGTCCGAGTCGCGCCTCGATCATGTCGATAGCCGCATCCATCTGCGCCAGTGCGTCCTCCGCCGACACCCAGCCATCGCGGTCGGCTTCGTCTTCGGCCGCCTTCAGCATGGCCATGAACGCCTTTCTGCGGCCCTCCGCGTCCTGAAGCATCCGCAGCGCGGATCGGACGACCTCGCTGACGTTGTTGTAGCGACCCTCCTCCACGCACTGGCGGGCGAAGCGTTCGAGTTCGGGAGTCAGATGCACGTTGGTGGCCATGGCCGTCCCATATGTCAAAGCTTGACATATCCTACCATCAGGGTGGCTGTTCACAAGACGGGCGCCGTCGCCGGAAGAGGCTGCAATCCATTGCGCCGCCCCGTGTTGCGTCGCACATAGGGCCATCATGGTTGCTCGCCTTCGCCCCACCCGCCTGGAACATGTCGTCGACGGACACGCGCTGCGGGCCCGGCTTACGGCCGCCGCCCATGACGCCGCGGGAAATGAGCTGGAACAGCGCAAGCTGGCGCTGGAAATCCTCAAGGCCGCCCTCTTCCGCGGCCGGATGATCGCCAAGGAGCGCCTGGAGAACGGGGCCGGCGGGGTCGAGACGGCCCGGCTGCTCAGCGGCGTCACCGACGAGGTGATCACCGCCCTCTACGATTTCACGACGGTCCACATGTTCCGCGCCCGCAACCCGACCGAGGGCGAGCGGCTCTGCCTGCTGGCCGTCGGCGGCTACGGCCGGGGCGTCCTGTCGCCCTTCAGCGACATCGATCTGCTGTTCCTGCGGCCCTACAAGCAGACCGCCCACGCCGAGAGCGTGATCGAGTTCATGCTCTATGCGCTGTGGGACCTGGGCTTCAAGGTCGGCCACGCCTCCCGCACCGTCGAGGAATGCGTGAAGCTGTCGCGCGAGGACTTCACGATCCGCACCTCGCTGCTGGAGGCCCGCCGGCTGACCGGCGACGAGGCGCTGGGCGCCGACCTCAAGAAGCGGTTCCGCAATGACGTGGTCAAGGGCACGGGCGCGGAGTTCGTCGCCGCCAAGCTCAAGGAGCGGGACGATCGTCACGGCCGCGCCGACGCCAGCCGCTACATGGTCGAGCCCAACGTCAAGGAGGGCAAGGGCGGGCTGCGCGACCTGCACAGCCTGATGTGGATCGCCGAGTACCTGCATCCCGTCGAGAAGCCCGAGGATGTCTTCACCCTGGGCTATTTCGACCGGCGCGAGGTGCGGGCCTTCGTGCGGGCCTTCGACTTCCTGCATGCGGTGCGGGCCCACCTGCATTTCGCCACCGGCCGGCCCGAGGAGCGGCTGACCTTCGACCTGCAGCCGGAGATCGCCCGGCGGATGGGCTACGGCGACCGCGCCGACAACCCCGCCGTCGAGCGGTTCATGCGGCGCTACTTCCTGATCGCCCGCGAGGTCGGCTCCCTGACCCGCACCTTCTCGGCCAAGCTGGAGACCGAGCATGTGAAGGCCCATCCCAGGGGCCTGTCGCGCTTCCTGCCGGGCCAGGGCGGGCCCAGGCGCAAGCCGCTGGATATCCCGGGCTTCGTCGAGGAGGGCGGGCGGCTGACCATCGAGGGGCCGCAGATCTTCGAGAAGGATCCGGTCGACCTGATCCGCATCTTCCGCATCGCCGACCAGCGGAACCTGGACCTGCACCCCGACGCCTTCACCGCCGTCACCCGCAGCCTGGCGCTGATCACGCCCAAGCTGCGACGCGATCCCGAGGCGGCGAAGGCCTTCCTCGACGTGCTGGCGCGGGGCAAGCGCACCTACCGCACCCTGACGCTGATGAACGAGTCCGGGGTTCTGGGCCGCTACCTGCCGGAGTTCGGCCGGATCGTCGCCCAGATGCAGTTCAACATGTACCACTCCTACACCGTCGACGAGCACACGCTGCGGGCGGTGGGGGTGATCGCCGATATCGCCGACGGGCGCCTGGCCGAGGACCATCCGCTGTCGGTGTCGATCATGCCGCTGATCGATGATCGCGAGGCGCTGTTCCTGGCCATGCTGCTGCACGACACCGGCAAGGGCGGGGTGGGCGGCCAGGAGAAGGCCGGCGCCCGCGCCGCGCGGTCGGCCTGTGAACGGCTGGGCGTCGAGCGCGGCAAGATCGAACTGATCGCCTGGCTGGTCGAGCATCACCTGGTGATGAGCGACTACGCCCAGAAGCGGGATGTCACCGACCCGGCCACCGTCGCCGCCTTCGCCGGCATCGTGGAGAATCCCGAGCGGCTCCGGCTGCTGCTGGTGCTGACCGTGGCCGACATCCGCGCCGTCGGCCCGGGGGTCTGGAACGGCTGGAAGGGCCAGCTGATGCGCGAGCTCTACGCCTCGACCGAGGCGGTGTTCCGCGGCGGCCGCGGCTCCGACCCCGCCGCCAGCGCCCGTCGCCACCAGAGCGCCGTCGCCGCCGAAGGTCGCGCCGCCCTGATCGCCCGGGACCCGGTGGCCAAGGGCTGGGCCGGTTCGATGGAAGACGCCTATTTCACGGCCTTCGCCCCCGATGAACTGCTGTCACACGCCGAACTGGCGCGCCGCGCCCAGATGCAGGGCGGGGCGGCGGCCGAGACCCGGGTGCGGCCCGACCGCAACGCCGCCGAAATCGTGGTCGCCGCCAAGGACCGGCGCGGGCTGTTCGCCGACCTGGCCCTGGCCATCTCGGGTCTGGGGGGGAACGTGGTCGGGGCGCGGGTGTTCACCTCCGCCCAGGGCCAGGCCCTCGACGTCTTCCACGTCCAGGACATCACCGGCGCCCCGATCGGCGCCGACAATCCGCGCATCCTGCGGCGGCTGGCCGACGCCCTGGAGGCGGCCGGCAAGGGCCAGCCGCCGACCTTCGAACCGCGCAAGCCCCAGGAACTGGGCCGCGCCGCCGCCTTCTCGATCACCCCGACGGTGATGCTCGACAATGATGCGTCCGACGACGCCACGGTGGTCGAGGCGTCCGGTCGCGACCGTCCCGGCCTGCTCGAGGCCCTCGCCCGCGCCGTCGCCGACGCCGGCCTGTCGATCGTCAGCGCCCATATCGACGGCTATGGCGAGCGGGCGGTCGACGCCTTCTATGTCCAGACGCCGGGCGGCGGGAAACTCACCGACGCTCGGGCCTCCAACGCCCTGAAGGCGGCCCTGATGGAAGTGCTCAAGGACGATGAGGCCGGCCCCTCGCGCGGTCGCCCCAAGCTCGAGCGCGCCCGGGCCAGCGTGGCGCGTTAACGTTCAAGGAGTTTCAGCGCAGGCCCGGCCCGCCGCCTTGACCACCCCCGCGCCCCGGCGCACTAACGCATCGTGAGCGCCGACAAGCCGTCCAGACCCGTGAAGATTCCGAAGGGCGGCCTGATCCGCT
>JBIKTU010000037.1:0-9560 GCA_044347965.1 Caulobacter sp. | reverse complement strand
CCCAGACCGACCTGATCCCGGTGCAGCTGTTCTTCATGCTGGCGGCCGCGGGTCTTGTCGCCGACGACTACCGCTGGGAGACCTGGCGCCTGGTCACGCCGCGCAACACCCGGGCGAACCTGCTGCTGGCCAAGCTGATGACCTTCGGGGTCGGCGCGGCCGGCGCCATCCTGCTGATCGCCGTCCTGTCGATGGTCAGCGCCCTGATCGACGGGCTGGTCACCGGCGACGGCTTCACCAGTAACTTCTCCTTCGCCACCGATCTGGTCCGCATGGGCGGCAGCTTCGCCACCTCCTGGCTGGAGCTGATGGCCATGGCGGCGCTGGCCATGTTGCTGGTCGTCCTGACGCGCAACGCCATCCCGGCGGTGATCGGCGCCATCGGCCTGTGGGCGGTCCAGATGCTGGCCATCGACCGCGTGACCCAGGGCCTGACCGGACCGCCAGAGCTGCTCCACTACGCCCTGCTGCCGGCCTTCAGCGCCGACGTCCTGCGCACCGCCCTGCTGGCCGGCGCGCCGCCGGAGTCGCAGCCCGCGCTCTGGCCGCTGGCCTTCCTGACGCTGGCGCTCTGGGCGGCGGGGTTCGCGGCCCTGGCGGTCTGGGCCTTCAGGCGTCAGGATCTGACGCGGGAGTAGCACCGATCCGCTCCCCTGGCGCACATTCAGGGATCAGCCGTCTGGCTCGACGCCAACCGGGGTGAAGTCGACGCCGATCTGACCCTGTCCCCGTCTTCCCGGCGACGACCGCGATCCATGATCCCGCTCCAAGCCCCTGCCCCGCATGGACCCCGGCCTTGGCCGGGGAGACGGAAACGGAGGATGTCTCAGACCGCTATCGATCCAAAAAAGACGCAGCCAAAAAATTCAGGCCGGACGAACGACATAGAGCATGTAGCCGGTATCGCCGGACACGGCTCGCCAGTCGGATGCCTCCTTGCGGGCAGCTGCAATCGCAGCCGCAACGGAAGCACTTGTGCCCGCGGCTTCGAGCATTTCGCAGCGCTCAAGCATTGGATCATAGTAGGCGGACCATGCTTCGTGGGTGAGTTGGCGCGATCCGAGCACCTGCCAGCCGGCGGAGGTAATCTCGGCGCGAGTTGTGGCTTCTGTTCCAATACTGCCGGGTTCCCCCTCCCAGAAAGCCAGCGCAGCTTCGGACGGCGCGTCCGAGAACAGGCAGGGATGACTGAACGCGACGACGCCGGTTTCAGTCAGAGCACTGCGCCAGGCTTCAAGCGCCCCCGTCACTCCCAGGAAATAGACCGCCCCTGCCGACCATATCAGATCATAGGGACCGGTCAGGTTCTCCATGCTGGCTTCAATGATCCGCACGGACGGATCAGCTGCGAACCGAGTTGTCGCTGCCTCGACGAAATGCGGAACGGTCTCAAACCCGTCCACACGGCCTTCGGGAACAAGCTGACGCAGAGCCTCAAGGTCGCCGCCAGGTCCGCATCCGGCGTCGCAAACATGCCCATCCCTGGGCACCGCGCTCAGACGCCCGGTCCAAGCCACATCGTCGGCGAGCCCAGGGCCTTCCCTGGGCAGGTCGCGGTGCACCGTGAAGAAGGCGTCCCAATCCATACGGTGACCTATCGCAATCGGTCACTCCCTGGTCAACGTGCGCCGTAAACTGCGATGGTATCGGCCAACCCGACACAGTCAGAAACTGAACACACACCGGCACTCGAAGCACAAAAAGAATGTCCGTCTTCGGCGAAGACAGGTCAAATCAGCCGATCAGACTTGGTGGTCGTAACGACCGCAATCCACCCATAGCGGACATCGGACGCCATCAGCACGCAACGCTAGCGCGGCTCCAAAAGCAAAAGGCCCCGGATCGCTCCGGGGCCTTTCGTGGGTCTGGACGGTGGCGTGAAGCCTATTCGTCGCCGCCGAAGCTTTCCTGGACCGGACCGGAGTCCTTGCCCTTTTCGCTGACGTCGCGGTCGACGAACTCGATGACGGCCATCGGGGCGTTGTCGCCGTGGCGGAAGCCGGCCTTGAGGACGCGGATGTAGCCGCCGTTGCGGTCCTTGTAGCGCGGGCCGAGCACGGCGAAGAGCTTGCCGACCTGCTCGATGTCGCGAACCTGGCTGATGGCCTGACGACGGGCGTGCAGGTCGCCGCGCTTGCCCAGCGTGATCAGCTTCTCGACGATGGGACGCAGTTCCTTCGCCTTGGGAAGCGTGGTGACGATCTGCTCGTGCTTGATCAGCGACGCCGACATGTTCGCGAACATGGCGATGCGGTGGCTGGTCGTACGACCCAGTTTACGGTGTGCCTTACCGTGACGCATTGAAGTCTCTCCTGGGCCTCAGGCCCGCAGTCTGTTGTCACCAATCCCGGCGCAGCGCCCTGCCGGGTCAGAACGGAAGCGCCGGGGCCCTCGACCGCGAATGCGGCGTCAGCGGGCCCCGAACCGGCCCTTGAGGAGCCGGTCCGGGCGACAGCGCGGGAAGCGAACTAGATCTGGTCTTCGAACTTCTTGGCCAGGTCTTCGATGTTTTCGGGCGGCCAGTTCGGCACGTCCATGCCGAGATGCAGGTTCATGCCCGCGAGCACTTCCTTGATCTCGTTCAGCGACTTGCGACCGAAGTTCGGGGTGCGGAGCATCTCCGCCTCGGTCTTCTGGATCAGGTCACCGATGTACACAATGTTGTCGTTCTTCAGGCAGTTGGCCGAACGGACCGACAGCTCCAGCTCGTCGACCTTCTTCAGCAGCGCCGGGTTGAACGGCAGCTCCGGCTTCGACTCGCCGTCGGACTTGGCCTTGGGCTCTTCGAAGGTGATGAAGATCTGCAGCTGGTCCTGGAGGATGCGGGCGGCGTAGGCCACCGCGTCCACCGGGCCGACGGCGCCATTGGTCTCGATTTCCAGCACCAGCTTGTCGTAGTCGAGCGACTGGCCCTGGCGGGTCGGCTCGACGCGGTAGGCGACGCGCTTCACCGGGCTGTAGAGGGCATCGACGGCGATCAGGCCGATCGGGGCGTCCTCGGGACGGTTCTTCTCGGCCGGGACATAGCCCTTGCCGTTGTTGACCGTGAACTCCATGCGGACTTCCGCGCCGTCGTCCAGCGTGCAGAGCACGTGGTCGCCGTTGAGGATCTCGATGTCCGACGGGGCGTCGATCTGGCTGGCGGTGACCGCGCCGGGGCCCTTGGCGCGCAGGGTCATGCGCTTGGGGCCTTCGGAGTGCAGACGCAGGGCCAGCTGCTTGATGTTCAGGACGATGTCGACGACGTCCTCACGGACGCCTTCCAGCGACGAGAACTCGTGCACCACGCCATCAATCTGCACCGCCGTAACGGCGGCGCCTTGCAGCGAGGAGAGGAGCACACGACGAAGGGCGTTGCCGAGCGTCACCCCGAAACCGCGCTCCAGAGGCTCGGCGACGATGCGGGCCTTGCGGCTCGCGTCGGCGCCGGCTTCGATCAGCGGCTTTTCCGGTTTGGTGAGCTCGTTCCAGTTTCTTTCGATCACGGGCGGGTGTCCTTGGAACGCGGATTCGCCGGCCGCGAAACGCGTGGCCGGCGAAGGGATGGTCGAATTGTCTTACTCAGACGCGCCGGCGCTTGGGGGGCCGGCAACCGTTATGCGGAATCGGGGTCACATCACGGATGGTGGTGATCGTCATGCCGACCGACTGCAGGGCGCGCAGAGCCGATTCACGGCCCGAACCCGGACCGGAGACGTTCACTTCGAGGGTCTTCACACCGTGTTCGGCGGCCTTCTTGCCGGCGTCTTCGGCGGCCATCTGGGCGGCGTAGGGCGTCGACTTGCGCGAGCCCTTGAAGCCCATCATGCCGGCGCTTGACCAGGAGATCGTGTTCCCCTGGGCGTCGGTGATGGTGATCATGGTGTTGTTGAACGAGGCGTTCACATGCGCGACGCCCGACGTGATGTTCTTGCGTTCGCGCTTTTTGACGCGAGCCGGTTCCTTGGCCATCGAGGCTCTCTCTTACTTCTTCTTGCCGGCGATCGGCTTGGCCGGACCCTTGCGGGTGCGGGCGTTCGTGTGCGTGCGCTGACCACGGACCGGCAGGCCCTTGCGGTGACGCAGGCCGCGGTAGCAGGCCAGGTCCATCAGACGCTTGATGTTGACCGAGGTCTCGCGACGCAGGTCGCCCTCGACCGTGAAGTCCTTGTCGATGGCTTCGCGGATCTGGAGCACCTCGGCGTCCGTCAGCGCGTTAACGCGGCGGGCGTCCTCGATGCCGACCTTGGCGACGATCTCCTTGGCGGATTTCGGGCCGATGCCGTGAATGTACTGAAGCGCGATAACCACGCGCTTGTTCGTCGGAATGTTGACGCCTGCGATACGGGCCAAGTCTTGTCTCTCTAACCTTGCCGCGCCTCACGGGGCGCATGCGCATAACCAAACGCGACACGCGCACCGGCCCATAGCTTGCACTTTGAGCCGACGCGGGAGTCGCGCCTTTCGCGGAAGCGCACCGTTATAGGGATCGTTGCGCTTCCGTCAATGGCGGATCGGTCGTTTTGCGGACCAATCCAGTTCTCGTAGAAAACCGCCGAAGTCGTTGCCTGTCCGGCGGGTAGATCGTGTTCCAGTCGTTCAGAGTCGAGGCTGTTGTTCCAGCACGGGCGGGACCGCCGGGTCTGGCCAGAGTCTAGGTCTGCACTGTCTCCAGCGAGGCCTGGATGGCCTGCGAGACCGTATCGGGCGAGCCCATGCCATCCACCACGTTCAGCTTCCCCTGCGCCTCGTAGTAGGGCAGCAGCGGCGCGGTCTGCGCGTTGTAGGCGGCGAGGCGCGTCTTGAACGTCTCGGGATTGTCGTCGGGCCGACCCTGTTCCTCGAATCGACCGGTGACCCGCGCGAGCAGGGCCGGCTCATCGACCAGCAGGCGGACAACCGTGTCGATCCGGGCGCCGCGGCCGGCCAGCATGGCGTCGAGCGCCTCGGCCTGGGCCACCGTGCGGGGGAAGCCATCGAAGATCGCCCCGCCGCCGGCCTCGGTCTCGGGCAGGCGTTCCTCGATCAGGGCAATGACGATCTCGTCGGAGACCAGGTCGCCGCGGGCCAGGACGTCCTTGACCCGCTCGCCGAGCTCGGAGCCCGACGCGATCGCCGCCCGCAGCATGTCGCCGGTCGAGAGCTGGACCATGCCGCGCGTCTCGACCAGACGCTTGGCCTGGGTGCCCTTGCCGCTTCCCGGCGGGCCGAACAGGATCAGGTTCATCCGTACGCTCTCCCCTCGCCCCGCTCTTGCGGCCGGGCTTGTCTCAGAACTCTACCGCTTGCCGCCGCGCAGCTTCGATTTCTTGATCAGACCCTCGTACTGGTGCGCCAGGAGGTGGGACTGGATCTGGGCGACCGTGTCCATCGTCACCGAGACCACGATCAGGATCGAGGTGCCGCCGAGCGCCATGGCCGTGGCCGGGGCGTTCATGAAGGTGACCATCATCTCGGGCAGCAGACAGACCAGGGTGATGTAGCCGGCGCCGATCACCGTCAGTCGGGTGAGGACGAAATCCAGGTACTCCGCCGTCCGCTTGCCGGGCCGGATGCCGGGCATGAAGCCGCCGTACTTGCGCAGGTTCTCGGCCGTCTCCTCGGGATTGAACACGATGGAGGTGTAGAAGAAGCAGAAGAAGATGATCAGGGCGGCGTACAGCCCCATGAAGAGCGGCCGGCCGTGCTGGAGCTGGGCCAGGACCGGCTGCAGGGTCTGCATCCACTCCGGCGGATTGGCCTGGCCGGCCATCATGGTGATCACCGTCGTCGGCAGCAGCAGCAGCGACGAGGCGAAGATCGGCGGGATGACGCCGGCGGTGTTGACCTTGAGCGGCAGGAACGAGGACTCGCCGCCGACCATCCGGTTACCCTGCTGACGCTTGGGATACTGGATCAGCAGGCGGCGCTGCGAGCGCTCCATGAAGACGATGAACAGAACGACCGCGATGGCCATGCCGAGCAGGCCGAACAGCACCAGCGGCGAGATCGAGCCGACCTGGGCCTGCTGGAACAGCTGCCAGACGCTGCGCGGCAGAACCGCGACGATGCCGGCGAAGATCAGCAGGCTGATGCCGTTGCCGACGCCGCGGCTGGTGATCTGCTCGCCCAGCCACATCAGGAACATGGTGCCGCCCGTCAGGGTGACGACCGTCGAGACGATGAAGAACGGTCCGGGATCCAGCGCCACCGACTGCATACCGAGCGCCGTGCCGAACGACTGGAACAGCGCCAGCACCACGGTCAGGTAGCGGGTGTACTGGTTGAGCTGCTTGCGCCCAGCCTCCCCGCCTTCCTTCTTCAGCTTCTCCCAGGGCGGATAGACCGTCTGGAGCAGCTGAACGATGATCGAGGCCGAGATGTAGGGCATCACGTTCAGGGCGAAGATGGCCATCCGTTCGACGGCGCCGCCCGAGAACATGTTGAACATGCCCAGGATGCCCTGGCTGTTCTGCTGGAACTGCGCGGCGAACTGCACCGCGTCGATGCCCGGGATCGGGACATAGGTTCCCAGACGATAGATGACGAGCGCGATCAGGGTGAACCCGATGCGCTTCTGCAGCTCCGTGGCCCTCTGGAAGGCTCCGAAGTTCAGATTGGCGGCTAGCTGCTCGGCGGCCGAGGCCATGGACTTCCCCGCGACTCTTCAGTGAGCGACACAAATAGGGACGACGCCGGGGGTTGTCACCCGGCGCGCGCCCTTCAGTCGCTTAGGCTTCCGCTTCGACCTTGGCCGGGCGGGTCACGGTGATCTTGCCGCCGGCCTTCTCAACGGCGGCCTTGGCGGCTTCCGAGGCGCGGTAGACGGTGATCTCGATCTTCGAGGTCAGCTCGCCCTTGCCCAGCAGGCTGACGCCGTCCTTCTTGCGACGGATCACGCCGGCGGCCACCAGGACGTCCGCGTCGATGGCCTTGGTCGCGTCGAGCTTGCCGGCGGCGATCGCCTGCTCGATGCGCCAGAAGTTCACTTCCGCGAATTCCTTGGCGAACGGATTGTTGAAGCCGCGCTTGGGCATGCGCATGTGGAGCGGCATCTGGCCGCCCTCGAACCCGGCGATGGCGACGCCGCTGCGCGCCTTCTGGCCCTTCACGCCGCGACCGGCGGTCTTGCCCTTGCCCGAGCCCGGGCCGCGGCCGACGCGCATGCGGTTCTTGGTGGAGCCTTCGCGCGGGGCGAGTTCGTTGAGTTTCGTCATGGTGTGCCTCTCCTTGGAGATCTGGCGCCAGGACCAGGCGGTCCGGACTCGGCTTCTGAATACTCCCTCCCCTTTATGGGGAGGGTGGTCCCGAAGGGACCGGGTGGGGAGCTGGGGAGCCAGTCACCAATCGCCGTGACTGGCCATCATTACCCCACCCTGGCCGGCAAGCCGGCCTGTCCCTCCCCACAAGGGGGAGGGAAAAGGGTTCAGTCGACCACTTCCACCATGTGGGCGACCTTGGCGATCATCCCGCGGATGGAGGGGGTGTCCTCGAGCACGCGGGTACGACCCACGCGGTTGAGGCCCAGACCCTGCAGGGTGGCGCGCTGATCCGACTTGCGGCGGATCGGGCTCGCCGTCTGGCGGACGGTGACGGTTTTCTTCTCGGCCATGGGTTAGCCCTCGATCGCGTCCGGCGCGGAAGCGCCGTCGGCCCGGCGGCCCAGGATATCGCCCACCTTCTTGCCGCGCTTGGCGGCGATCTGGCGGGGCGAGCTCTGGGCCTTCAGCGCTTCAAACGTCGCGCGGACCATGTTGTAGGGGTTGGACGAGCCGCTGGACTTGCCGACGACGTCCTGGACGCCGAGGGTTTCCAGAACGGCGCGCATCGGACCGCCGGCGATGACGCCGGTGCCCGGAGGCGCCGCGCGGACCATCACCTTGCCGGCGCCCCAACGGCCGTTGCCGTCGTGGTGCAGCGTGCGGGATTCGCGCAGCGGGACGCGGATCATCGACTTCTTGGCCTCTTCGGTCGCCTTGCGGATGGCTTCCGGCACTTCACGCGCCTTGCCATGACCGAAGCCGACGCGGCCCTTCTGGTCGCCGACGACCATCAGGGCGGCGAAGCTGAAGCGACGACCACCCTTCACGGTGGCGGCGACGCGGTTGATGTGCACCAGCTTCTCGACGATATCGCTGTCGGGACCATCGGCCTGGGGAGCGTTGCGGTCACGGCGATCACGGCGATCGCCGCCACCACCGCCACGGGGTTCACGAGCCATCTGGGCGCTCCTTAGAAGTTCAGGCCGGCTTCACGCGCGGCATCCGCCAGCGCCTTCACCCGACCGTGATAGATGTAGCCGCCACGATCGAACACGACGTCCTTGACGCCCTTCTCGATAGCGCGCTCGGCGACGAGCTTGCCGACCAGGGCCGCGGCGTCCTTGTCCGCGCCCTTGCTCGTCTTCTCGCCTTCCAGCGAAGAAGCCGAAGCCAGGGTCACGCCGCGTTCGTCGTCGATGATCTGGGCGTAGATGTTCTTGCTCGAGCGGAAGACCGACAGACGCGGACGACCGTTCGACAGCGCCTTGAGGCGCGTGCGCGTGCGCTGGGCGCGGCGCGCGTGGGATTCGCGAGGAGAGAGCGCCATGACTACTTCTTCTTGCCTTCCTTGCGGCGAACCTTCTCGCCGGCGTAGCGGACGCCCTTGCCCTTGTAGGGCTCCGGCGGACGGATACGGCGGATCTTGGCCGCGGTTTCACCGACCAGTTGCTTGTCGATGCCGGCGATCTTGATCTCGGTCTGCTTGGGCACGGCGAAGGTGATGCCCGACGGCGCCGGGAAGTCCACTTCGTGGCTGAAGCCGAGTTGCATCGACAGGGCCGAACCCTTCAGGGCGGCGCGGTAACCGACGCCGACCAGTTCGAGGGTTTCTTCGTAGCCCTGGCTGACGCCGACCACCATGTTGTTCACCAGAGTACGCGACAGACCCCACATGCCGCGGGCGCGGCTGGTGTCGTTGCGCGGCGAGAGCGTCAGCTCCGCGCCTTCCAGCGTGATCTCGATCTCGTCCGAGACCGTCCAGGAGAGCGCCCCCTTGGGACCCTTCACCGCGACAGTCTGGCCGTCGATGGTGACGGTCACCCCGGAGGGGATCGCCACGATTCTCTTTCCGATACGGCTCATATCAGTACACCCGGCAGAGGACTTCGCCGCCGACGTTCGCGTCGCGGGCGGCGGTGTCCGACATCACGCCTTGGGGCGTCGACAGGATCGAGATGCCCAGGCCGTTCTTCACCGGCTTGAGGTCCTTGATCGAGGAGTAGACGCGACGGCCCGGCTTGGAGACGCGGCGGATCTCGACGATCACGGGCTCGTTGTCGAAGTACTTGAGCTCGATCTCGAATTCGGGGAACGCACCGGGCTTCTCGACCAGCGAGTAGCCGCGGATGTAGCCTTCCGTCGCCAGGACATCGAGGACGCGCGCGCGCATCTTCGAAGCCGGAGTGGAAACCTTCGCCCGCTTGCGCATGGCGGCGTTCTTGATGCGGGCGATCATATCGCCAATGGGGTCGTTGACCATCTGACCCTCCCTTACCAGCTCGACTTGACGAGGCCGGGGATCAGCCCCTGGGAGCCGAGCTCCCGGAGAGCGATCCGGCT